>CAYGUN010000004.1:3712-39906 GCA_964353025.1 uncultured Bacteriovoracaceae bacterium | reverse complement strand
TATCTCGATGGGCGTAAAGAACATAATCACGATTGAAGAAAAAAGCATAAGGAGCGTCTTCTGCAATTATTTCATAAACCTTATGCAGAGTTTTAATTCTCTCTTTTTTGTCATACATGGTTCTGGCTTTTTCAATCAACCGGTCTACTTCTTTATTGCTATAACTAATGAAATTTGACCCTCCCGTTGCAGAAGATGATGTATGCCAAATTTGTTTTGGTTCCCAGTCAACTCCACCGCCTCCCCAAGCAAGCCTCACTCCATCAAAGTTTTTTTCATCCAATAACTTAATAAAAGTATTCCACTCCACCAGTTTTAGCTCAACATGAATCCCAACTTTTTTACAATCCTCTTTAAAGATCGTGTTGTATTTTTTAAATCCTTCATACGGGTCAATAATTGAAAATTTAAAATCTACTTTTTTTCCATCAATTTTTTTATCTAAAATTAAATCACCATCAGTATCTTTCCAACCAGCACTATTAAGAAGCTTCAGCGCTTTATCTGGATCATAAAGAAGTGGCTCAGGTTTTTTCGAAGCATAGTCTCCCTGAATATAGGTTGGTCCTGTCGCATATCGACTTAGACCATACTCAAATTTATCCAGCATTAATTGTCGATTAACCAAATGGGCCAAAGCTTGCCTGACTCTTTTATCTTGAAAGATTTTCTTTTTTAAATTCCAGCCATAGAAATTATATCCTTGAGGGGATTTATTCTGGGCCTTAACTTTTATATATTCTTTACCCCAACCATCTCCTACTGCATTTTTCACATATTCTTCTGAATCAAGGCCTTTAAAATCCAGAGTTCCCTTTTTTAACATTTCCATAGATACTGTGTTATCACCAACGAAGCGCAATCCAATTTTTTCAAAATTATGTTGTTCCTTATACTTTGCAAGTGCGTTTCCCCACCACTGCTGATTTTTTTCCAATAAAATTTTCTTGCCCTTATCATATTGGGCCATTTTATAAGGTCCCGTACCAATTAAAATTTTGTTTAGTTTTTTATTCTTTTTATCTGTGGAGTAAATATGCTTAGGGATAATAGCAAGACCAGATGCTGAATCAAAATTTTTGTAGTAATCCGTCTTTGTATAAAATTTTACTGTCTGAGCATCCACAACTTCGACTCTATCAAGACCTTCAAAATAAGGTCTTTTATGAGCTGAGTTGTAGGCATCATCAAAAATAACATCAAAGCTAAACTTAACATCTTCTGCCGTAAATGGTTCCCCATCATGCCAGAAGACTCCTTGTCTTAACTTAAAGGTAAAAACTTTTTTATCATCACTTATACTCCAAGAAGTAGCAAGTGCCGGCTCAAATTCATACGTATCTTCATGTCTATCTAGTAAACTTTCAATAATATAACCCTGCACCTGAGAAGCATAAGCATCAGATGAAGTAATAGGGTTTAATGTAGTAGGTTCTGAGTGCATGCTTAAATAAAATGAATTTCCGCGATTTCCTTTTTGGGAATTACAGCCCGTTAAAAAACTAACCAATACTACTAGTAGCGCCATTTTCAACATTTTTTTATCCTTTTATTTTTTAATATATAGTTTTGGATCAAGAGACCATCTATCCAGCTTGAGATTATGATCATATATTCTATATCTTTCCATTTTATGTTCAATTTCATCTAGTCGTGCTTGAGAGCTTTGAAAGTTTTTATAAGTGAAGGCCTTATCTTCTTCAAGTTTAGCAATTTCTTCGCTCCACTCAAGTTCTAACTTTTTCCTTAAAACATCATATCGGCGATTTAATGCTTCAACTCTGTCTGGGTAATTTTCAAGGTTTTTCTTATAGCGCTGAACCCTGGCGCCAATGGCCAATTGCTTTTTAAGTAAAATATCAATAAGCTCTCTGGCCGCTCTTAGGTTTCTTTCAAGATCTGTACTGTAAAAATGAAGATAGGCCCCAGTTGTTAAATGAACATTAGAGACACATTCATTGTACTGAGGAACTTTTAAAAGTAGGTATTCATTACTTTTTGCTTCTAAGTACGAAGCGCATCGTCTACTTGGTAATGTATCAGTCCAAAATTCAACTTTATCTTTCTTGTTTAAAAATTTAGCATTTTCAAAATCCACCTTAACGCGAACTAATGCGGCCCTTTGATTAAGCTTAGAAATTCTACCTGAGAATTTTGCATGGTAAGTTGTAATTTCATTAGGAATGGCCAAGCAAAAAGTTGAATAAATGCTTAAAATTAATAAGGAAAATACATAAGTTTTGGACATAATCTTATTATGCCATGGTTATGAAATTTTCCAAGAAGGAGTATTTATTCTTGAGTTAAAGAGTAGTCTTACTTCCCTTAGCAATACCCTCATAGGCATAGACAGTAATAATGTCATACTTATTTTTTGTTTGAGATTTTGCTAATTCACAAAAGTGGATCGATAAGTTCTCTACAGTAGTCTCTGATTGAGTAAAGTAAACACTATCTCCAGGAAGAGATGCCTGAAACTCACCTTGATTGCCATTATATTTGATTTGAACGCTTGGTATTTGCTCAAAGCGTCCAGTAGGATTCTTTTGTTTAGTAATGTCACAAATTTCATCTTTGTTTACAACATTTTCCCAAAAACAAAAATGGATATTTCCTGAAAAGAGATTTTGAGTAAAATGCTTTTCTAATTCAAAGTCACGTTGATTGTTTCTTAAAATTTTCAAGGTACTTCTATGTCCGTGAAGAAGTCTTTGGCAATTTCCATAATGAGATTTTAAGCCGTGGGTATAGTTAAAAAAACTATCATTTTCAGTTAGCTCTTCTTTTTTAAAAGAAAGCTTAACTGCCGTCACTGTTTTTGGCATTTCTTTTAAAACCACCGATTCCAAATGAGTCAAAAGCGTTTCATAAGAAAAGTGAGCACTCGGGATTTCACAAACTGCTTGCTTAGGCGCTATATAATCAATTTTTTTATCATCATGCCCATAGCTAAACTGAAAACTCACCATCTCATTATTATAGTTTGCAATCCCTTTTGGAATAACAAGTCTATGGTCACAATCTCTATCAATAATTTCTTTCACTTTTTTCTTAGCATGAGAAAAATCAAAAACAACACCTTCTTCATCAGTTCTGCCAATGAATTCAACATTGACACTTAATGCATCCCCGACAACCCCTAGATGATCATCCAAGTAAGCATAATCAAGTACTGTCACATTTTCATAGAATAATGTAATTTTCATTTTTTTCCCTTGGGTTTTTCCAGTATTATGCTGGCCCTATAATTTTTCATATGTTGAGGTTCTTCATATTTAAGAATTTTAAACCCTTTAAACATTGTCAGCAGCTCTTGTTCTTTTAAAAAATATTCAACCGGCTCGTTTGCAAATTCCTTTTTTTTCCTTTGCTTTACAGTATGAGATTCAAAAATAAGAACTCCGCCAGGCTTGAGCCATTTTACAATTTTCTCCGTTAAACTTCTATCTACATAGTAAAAAACTATAATGGCATCGAAATTTTCTTTCGGGAAATCGTACTTATTAAGCGAGGCCACCATTGTTTGAAGTTTAACTCCATACTCTTTGGCCAAGATTCTAGCTTTTTTTACTGCAACAGAGCTTACATCAACTCCTGTTACGAGGTAACCCTTTTGGGCCAAAAAAACCGCGTTACGCCCCTCTCCCATCCCCATATCAAGGACAGTTCCCCCGTAAGGAATATATTCAAAGTTCGTGGCCAAGAATTTTACCGGGGCCTTACCATAGACATAAGACCTTTTACTGTAACGAGTATCCCACTTTGTTTTGGTATTCTGACCATCTTTTATTCCAGTAAGTTGTGCCGCTTGATTCGCTGTAATTGGTTGCCTGGCGTGGACACAAAGTGAGAGGAAAATGAGGACAAACTTCATCATATTCATGACGCAGTTATAAACAATTATACGCTGTTTTAAAAGTGCTTTATTCGAACGGAGTTGAAGGTAACTCTCCAATATCATTAGCTTCTTGTATAACACCAAGTTCCGCATCGATATAAAGATTCACTTTCTCAAGATATGAGCCCAATTTCTTAAGTTCTCTTCCCAAAGTTTCTTCAACCGTAATAGGCATGTCTTCCGTATGCTCTAAGTACCATTGAAGGTCATCCACCAAACTATAGAATTGATCGAGGGCTATAATAATATCGGCACTTGCATGAGAGAGCTCTTCAATTTTTACTTCTCTATAGCGGCTATAAAAAACTCGGTGGAAATGCTCTCGAGTTCTTTTCATTGCAAAAACTTCAATATATTCAGCTCTTCTATCTCTTAGTCTTTCAAAAAGTCTTATGGCATCTAATTTAAAAAGAAGTAGATAGCGCTGTGAAATTTCATCTAATTTACTTTTCACGTCTCAACTCCTCAAAGGGTAGTTTTGCCCTTGTTCCACCTGGCCATTTTGTTTGCTGACTTTTGATACGTGTATAAAAACGCTTTACTGCCATACAAAGAACATCAATTTTCATCGGAATCATGGCAAAATGGTAATTGCGAACTCTACCTCCTTGCCTTCTTAAATCCATATCTGAAAAACTTGAAAAATGATAAAAAGTCATCTTACCAGACAAAAGGGCCTGATTGATAATTCGCAGACTTGCTTTAAAAGCTCTCTTTTCTTGTAAGCTAGAAATAATTGTTACTATATGGACATTTCTTTTGCCTTGATAAAAACTTAAAAGTTGATCAAATTGAACAGGAACAAGAGTTAATCCAATATCCTTAAACCCAACGGCCAAGTCATAGTAAGTACGTGGCAACTTTTGGGAGAAAGTGAGAAAAAATATCAAGTTTAGATCGTTTTGCTCTTCCATACCTAGCTAGTCGGAATGAAAGAGCTTAAAACTAAGAGTAGTAGACTTGGATAGGTAAAGTTTTCCTTTTAAGAGTTGAAACTGGCGAGAACATCAGTAGACCTAGCACTAGAGAGAAAAGAATACTAAAGGGACCACCTGGACCGCCACCACTATCTGGATTTATATCAACTGTTGCACAAGATGTTGTTTGGCCTCCCTCCTCTTCAAAAGCAAGTGGCGAAATATAACCAATGGCAAGCCTTCTTTGTGTTTCGGCCACTAAGGCGCTCATTCCATCCAAATCATCATTGGCCAAGATTTGAGAGCCCGTATACTGAAAATACATAATGGCCTGATTATTATTAGAATGCCCTAATCCATAAGTATGTCCAAATTCATGCATAAGAGTCGACTTGAGACCATTCATTGTTCCCAATGTGGGATGCTGAGCATTTAAAATAATTTCACTCTTATAGTAATAAGGACCATTAATATAGCGAAGAGTTACTGCAAGAGTAGAAGCCGCATTATGCCCTGTCTCTCCTTCAATATCACTAGACCAGCGAATAAGATTTCTATTGCCTGGATTAACGGCTAAAACTGTTGGGTCAATATCCCACAATTGTTGACCAAGTGAGGATTCCCATTCATCCACAGCATCTTCTACCATGGCCTTTAAAAAACTTCCTGCTTGTTGATTAGGCTCTGAAACTGCAAAATTAATAGGCATGGTATTCCAATAGAACCCATTATTAAAATCATCGGTGAAATTATAAGCAAATACATTCGATGTAATCAGAAATATTAAGGATAAAATCCATTTTGCCGTCATATTTTCTCTTCCTTGAAAAAAGTTGTTAATTAGTGAGAGTGTTCTTGAATATCTGCTTTTGCTAAATAGCAAATGCTTCCTTTCTCCATATGAACTTCATAATTCTCACCAGGCTCTACTGCGAGAGGGCCAAATTTTAACAACTTTATTTTTTCTTCATCATCGACAAGACCTTTAATTTTTTTTGTTACTTCAAATACGACTGTTCTTTTGGAAAATGTATGAATCGGAGCTTCGGGTTCAATGATTTTTTTTACTTTTCCCGTATACTTTTTTGAGCATAGAGGGTTTGCAAATTGAAGGGCCTGAGCATTTTGGGGAAGGCCTAGGCCCAAGAGTGCGGTTAAAGCAATAATCATCCTGATCATGAACTCTCCTTAGTTATCACTTATTTTGCCCCATCCATGGGCCTGAAACAAGTGCCATTCCATAGCACTCAAATATTAGAATTGCAGGACTCATGCCAACGCTAAATAGCTAAAATATCGATAATAATAGTCAAAGAGGGACTGAAGATTAGTGTCAACTTCTTCAATTCAGGGGCAAAAAATCATTGGTGTGAAAAAATGTTAGAGTATTTCTGCGAATGTCTGACAATAAAGCTCAAACTTAATTTGAATTTCAGCAGTGAAAGCATCTGTAGTATGTGAATCAATATCAAGCTCTGCTATAAATTCACCTTCTTTATTTTTTAATGGAATAACAAGTTCAGACTTTGTTTCAATACTACAAGAAATGTATTCGGGGTGAGATTTTACATCAGCAATATTAGCACTTATTTCTTCTCTTAGAGCAAGCCCGCAAATTCCTTTATCGATTGGTATTCTTGTATGCTCAGTGAGAGCTCCAATATAGGGCCCTAAAACAAGATCCGTTGAATTTTCATTATTATAGAATGATGCTTTGTAATAAATGCCAATCCAATCACAGACCTCAGGCGCCAAGCCTTTAGCATTTTGTAACCATTTACTTACATTACTATTTAAAATTTCTTTACTCATAGATTCTCTCTATCAGTCATCTACTTCACTCTATTTGCTTAGACAAGCCATTTCTAAAAAAGTAAATTCATCATTCAACCTTTGAGGATTTACCCATGAAATCAGTAATTAAACTTTTACTTCTTTTTCTTTTTGCTTGTGGTGCAGAAAAAATGCCAGAACAGATTGATAAAACGATAGAAGTAACAAATAAAACTATTGAAGGTGTCACAAGATCTAATGGCTATATGGAGCGGTTACTGGATAACTGTAATGAGTATCTATTCGAACTTGATGTTATCGATCCCATGCAAAAAGAACTGCCAGAAAAAATTGTCGTCTCTTATGTTACCTTTAATCCTGAGCTTAAAAAAAATGAAATACAATTTCTTGAGACTTCAGTCTCAAGCCTTGAGATCTATTTTCACGAATCTCAGGAAAGAGCTTACTTTATTATTCCCAAGCAATGGCGAATTATTATTCCAGATAATAATATTGTCATGGTTGAAAAGCCTAATTCTTTGTGTAAAACAATTATAGATACTGCTGAATCAAAAATACGCGAATATTCAGAAAAGATAACTGAGTACCTGGAAGATAATGAAGATACTATTATTGAAAAGGTTGCAGAAATCATGGTCAAAGTAGAGCAAGCCAAAATCAATTGTAAAGAATATGAAGCTCAGAAAGCTGTGCAAGATTACAAAGATAAGAATATAAAATGGTGGCAAGTTAAAAAGAAAAAAGAATTAAAAGAAAGAAAAACCATCGAGCGAATCCGAAATGAAATATACCCTCACCCTTGTGAAATAAAAAACCTTGAGGTTATGACTGAAATAGCAGACATTCAAGAAGCTCAAGCTGTTATTGATGATGGGTGGGATGATTTCAAAAACAAATGGTCATACTACTATAGTTCATGGAAAGAAGATAAAAGAAACATTTTTACTACAAATATAAAAGAGCAAATTATAGAGCTTAACTTGCAAGAAGTAAGGGCCATAGCTTTTTACCAATCAGGACAAAAAAAGTTACGAGGTCAGTTAAATATTCTTGATATACCAACCGTCAAACTTGTCTTTCCTAAAACAGTTGAAAAACTAAGAAAATTTTTGGCCAACAATGGGAAGAGTATGGAGATTGATCCTCAATACCCTATTGACTACAACCTAATTGCTGATGATAGGGTTGAAATACTATTGCAGATATTTACTCGCTATTTCTACTCAGGAAATACTAAAGAGGAAAAGTCTCATATTAAAGATTTCATTACTGACGCCATGTTCATGCTTTATGAAATGCAGCTAATGCAGGCCAAGATTGACTTCAGTGAAGAGTCCAAGTCTTTAGAATTAAAAGAAAACTAGTTTTTTTCTAAAACCATGGCATAATTTAATTGTGAATCAAAAAGACACGGAGGTCTTAATGAAAGCAAGCTTTAATGTGGATGAATCTGAAAAAATTATCTCGGTTAAAACATATGAGAATCTTAATTTATCTGAAGTTGTGACTCTTCTGAGCGAAGTTCAAAAAACGGCAGATAAATTTAAATATAATAATCAAAAGTTTTCATTTAAAAATGACATCGATAGCGATGCCTTTGAAGACTTAAAGGCCTACCAAGCGCTTTCCAATGGTCTCAATCGAATTCTGACTGAAAATCAGCAACGATTAAACTAAGATTACCCCATGAAATTCTTTATCACTTCTCTATTACTTGCTAGTGCCTGCTTTTCTTCTATACAGTGGAAGCAAATTGACACTCAAGATGGAGTTGCCCTTTTCTCTTCTGTAAGCCAAGAGCAAGATATTTTACCTTTTAGGGCCGTGGCCGAGCTTGATATTCCAGCTGAAAAAATCATAATGGCCACTATGGATCATAAAATGAAACCAAAGTGGGCCCACCGACTTATTGAAATTAAAATTCATGAGAAAATAGCGCCTGATAAATTTCTTATTAGCGAGTTTTACAAAACTCCATGGCCATTAGAAAACCGAGAATTTTTACTTGAAGGTGATATTATAAAAGAAGGTAATAAAGTCATTTTCAAAGGAAAATCCTCCAATAAAACACATTTAAGAAATACTAATTTTGTCTTGGCCGACATCAGACTCATCCAGTTTATTGTGGAAGATCTTGGCAATGGACGGACTCGCATAGATTTATCTTTTCAAGGTGACCCGAAGGGGCATATCCCTAATTGGATTATCAATATGGTTCAAAGAAAATTTCCCGTTCGGTTTGTTAATAATTTAAAAGCATTTGCCGTAACTGAAAAAAATAAAGTTTGTGACAATTACCTATCTTGGAAAGAATTTAGCTCGACAAAATAAAAAAAGCCCCGCATTGTGCGAGGCTTTTTCTCTATTCATTTAGATTTTGTTTTACATCATTCCTGGCATTCCACCCATGCCGCCCATTCCAGCAGGCATTCCTGGGCCATCATCTTTCTTCGGAAGGTCTGCAATCATTGTTTCAGTTGTAAGCATAAGCCCTGAAACAGAAGCTGCATTTTGAAGAGCTGAACGAGTCACTTTAGTTGGGTCAATAATACCAATTTTAACTAAATCTTCGTATCTATCATCTCTTGCATTATAACCAAAAGAAGCATCTTTACCTTTTACATTATTAACAACAACTGAAGCTTCAACTCCTGCATTAGAAGCAATTTGTCTTAGAGGCTCTTCAATTGAACGTCTCACAATTCTAATACCAAAGTCTTGCTCTTCATTCCCAGTTGTAAGTCCATCAAGAACAGTCGCTGCGTGAACAAGAGCTGCTCCACCACCAACGATAATTCCTTCTTCAACAGCAGCACGAGTTGCATTCAATGCATCTTCAACTCTATCTTTCTTTTCTTTCATTTCTGACTCAGTTGGCGCTCCAACATAAATAACAGCAACTCCACCAGCCATTTTGGCCAGTCTTTCCTGTAATTTTTCTTTGTCATAGTCTGAAGTCGTTTCTTCAATTTGAGCTTTAATTTGAGCAACTCTAGCTTCTACAGCTTTTTTGTCTCCAGCTCCATCAACGATAACTGTATTTTCTTTATCAATTGAAACTTTCTTAGATGTTCCTAAGTGCTCAAGCTCAGCTGTCTCAAGGCTCATTCCGAGCTCTTCAGAAATAACTGTTCCACCAGTTAGAGTTGCAATATCTTTAAGCATTTCTTTTCTTCTATCTCCAAATCCAGGAGCTTTAACAGCTGCCACATTTAGAGTCCCACGAAGCTTGTTTACAACCAAAGTTGTCAGTGCTTCACCTTCAATGTCTTCAGCAATAATAACAAGAGGCTTTCCTGTTTGAACTGCTTTCTCAAGGATTGGAAGAAGTTCTTTCATATTAGAGATTTTCTTATCAGTAATAAGAATATTCGCATTATCAAAAGTAGCTTCCATTTTCTCAGCATTTGTTACGAAATAAGGAGAGAGGTATCCTCTATCAAATTGCATACCTTCAACAACTTCAAGCTCAGTAATCCCGGTTTTAGAATCTTCAATAGTAATAACACCTTCCTTACCAACTTTTTTCATTGCTTCGGCAATAAGGTTTCCTATTTCTTCATCGTTATTTGCTGAAATTGTTCCAACCTGAGCAATCTCTTCGTTAGTTGCAACGTCTTTGCTCATAGACTTAAGTTTTTCGATAACTTTTCCAGTTGCAAAATCAATCCCTCTTTTAAGATCCATTGGATTGTGACCCGCGGCCACTAATTTCGCACCTTCTCTGTAGATAGCTTGAGCAAGTACTGTAGCAGTTGTTGTACCGTCACCTGCATCATCATTTGTTTTTTGAGCTACTTCTTTAACTAGTTGAGCACCCATATTTTCAAAAGCATTTTCTAATTCAATTTCTTTTGCCACAGTTACACCATCTTTAGTAATCGCTGGTGCTCCAAAAGCTTTTTGGATCACAACATTTCTTCCTTTTGGTCCAAGCGTAACTTTAACTGCGTTAGCAAGTGCATTTACTCCGTTAAGGATGAGGTTTCTTGCATTTTCACTGTATTGTAATTCTTTAGCTGACATATAAACTCCTATTTTAAATGATTATTTATTCCTAAAACTACTGAAGGATTCCTAAGATATCGTCTTCTTTCATAACAAGGTAATCTGAATTATCAAGTTTTACCTCTGATGCTCCATAAGAGTTTTTTGAAAAAATGATTTTATCACCTTTCTTAACTTCTAAAGCACGAAAACTACCATCTTCATTTCTATAACCAGGGCCTACTGCAATGACTTCGCCTTGGGCCGGCTTTTCTTTTTGGTTATCAGGGATAATGATTCCACCTGCTGTCTTCTTCTCCTCTTCAAGCCTTTTAACTAAAACTCTGTCCTGTAATGGTCTTAATTCCATAAAATCCTCCTGTTAAAACGTTATTTAAAATAAACTCACTATAAGTTGGTAACTAACCTGTTTATGTCAAGGTTAGGTATAAAAAAATTTTAAAAACCATGGCCAAATTGGCCTAAAAAAACTAAAAAATTAAGCACTTATATCCGATAGAAATGGCGAAGTCCAATTAATCAATTTAAAGAGAATCATGAAGTTAAGTCAGATTTGGCAAATTAAAGTACTTAGGCGCATAAATAAGCAGAATATTGACGAAGACACTCTCTATTTCATTTTAACACTTATCGTTGGAGTGACATCTGGACTCGTCGCAGTATGCCTCAAGAAAATCATTCATTTCATCACATTTAGAATTGGCAGCCACGAAGCTTTCACCTTGGATACTTTGTGGGTGGCCGGCATTTTGGTTTTTATTTCGGCCATCATCACCAGCAAACTTTCCCCATCAACCTCAGGCTCTGGTATTCCTAACGTTAAGGTTGCCTTAGTGGTCAATAATGGAAAAATTCTTATCGGTGAATGGGTCTATAAGTTTGTGGCCTCAGTGACTTCCTTGGCCTCAGGCTTCTCTCTGGGGAGGGAAGGGCCTACTGTAGCCGTTTGCTCGGGAGTTGCTAGCTCCCTGGGTTATCTTTTATCACTTTCTAAGAATCGAATTAAGGCCCTCGTCTCAATTGGAGCAGCAGGAGGAATTGCCGCCGCCTTTAATACACCCATAGCAGCTGTTATTTTTGCGTTAGAAGAAGTCGTTGGAAACCTTAACGCCAAAATGTTGGGCTCAATGGTTATTTCAACTGTTATCGCCGCTGTTACAGCTTCCTTTTTTAATGGCCATCAACCAGTCTTCACACCAGTTGAATATCAATTAAATGATAACAAAGAACTTCTCATTTATCTCACCATTGGAGTACTTGCTTCCGTCATGGGACCATTGTGGGTAAAGACCAATCTCTCTTTAAGAACGTTCAATAAAAAGCTCTTCAAAGGAAATAATTTTTTTCCTATCATGCTAAGTTTTCTCATGATGGCCACTCTCTCTCAATATTTCCCTGATATCTTAGGCAGTGGTCACCATATAGCCAATAGAGCTCTTCTTTCAGAAATAAGAAGTTGGGATGTTCTCTTAACTCTTTTTGTCCTAAAGTTTTTTGCTACGGCCATTTGCTATAGCTCAGGCGTAAGTGGAGGATTATTTCTTCCCACCCTTTTTCTTGGTGCCATGTTAGGTGGATTATGTGGAAGTGTCGCCGATCTTTTCTTTCCAAATCTGGTTGGCAGTATCGGTGCTTATGCCTTGGTTGGAATGGGTGCTTTTTTCGCCTCGGTTATTAGGGCCCCTTTTACATCTATTATAATGATTTTTGAAATGACCCATGATTATAAGATCGTTATCCCATTAATGATTGCCAATATTGTCTCCTACGTTCTGTCTTCTAAATTTCAAGATGGATCAATATATGAGAATATATCAGAACAAGATGGGATTCACCTACCAACCAAAGAAGACTATGACGTTCTTGAGTCATTAGTGGTTGAAGATGCCATGATTAAAAATGTCATTACTCTTGATGCTTCGATGACAGTCAAAGAGGCCATGGCCCAAGTTAATCGATCGGAAATTTCAGGCTACCCTGTCATGAGACATAAATATATCACTGGAGTTATCTCAAGCCATGAAATTGGTTCTGCCTATGCCAGGTTTCAAGGGGAGGCCACCTTAAGTGATATATGTGTAAAAAAAGTTGTCACCATTTATCCTGACCAATCATTAATGGTGGCCTTTCATAAATTAAACAAACATAAAATTTCAAGACTGCTAGTCGTCTCAAGAATTAATGACAGAAGACTTATTGGAATTATTACTCCTGAAGATATCGTCTGCCACTTTGGCTTTCACATTCAAGAAGATAGTAAAGAACATGTAATTGACCACTTTATTCAAGAATATGAAAAGAAAAGTGCAGCACTTGACACTGACAATTCAGATAAAAAATCTATAAATAGCTAATATCTAAAGCATAAGTACTACTGTTCGCTGATCATTTCTTCCGCTTACCAGTCTCTATATCAATGCCCTTACTAAATTAACCGATTCCTAACAAAACAAGGAACGATTAATTTGAAACAAACTAGAACAAGGTGTTTTTTACTCGGAATTTTATGTGCATTTTTCAATTCATGTGCAAAAAATCTCGAACCGGATCAAGTGCCAGCGAAGGCCGTGAATAGTGGCATTGCGATTCAACCACTCCTACCTGGTGAGACCTTAGTTTCTACTGGCCGTTCTGCTGCCTACCATATCTATACTGATGGTATTTACAACTCCTCATCTTCAATTAGCCTAACCATACCTTCAAATATTTCAAAAGTTTCAGGAGGATTAAAAGATGGAAGTGCTAAAATTATTTTGAATGATACTACTAGCAATAAAATAGAATGCTTTTATGTTTCAAATTGGAATAATACAAATCTTGAACTACAAGCTTGCTTTGAAGATGGACTAGAAATAAATTCACAAAACTTCACCCTCTTTAGCGGAGAGCAAATAAAACTTGAAGCAACTGACGGCGATAAAGCTCAAGGAACTCTTGAGATCAGGGCCATCGTTGAAAACCAAACAAACTCAAGCCAAATAACATTAAATGCCAGTAAAGAATTCTCTCTCGTTGATGTTGATAATCAAAATTCAACTTATACGCTTAAGACTAATCGAGATTTTACTATCCCTAGTCAAATAGAAGTCACCAAAGGGACATCAATTAATGCTTTAAGCAAACTCTCTATAAAAAAGCCAAATCATTTTGTTGATTTTTACTGCTTATTTGAAGGCGAAGCCAGCGCTCCAGGTTTTCTTAATTTAGCAGCATGTTATCTTGAAGGAAGTATTGATTCCGGAATGAATGCCGGAGAAATCTATAGAGTACCTAGTGGTTATTATTTTGAATTAGAACTTCTAGAGTCTGATGAGAATCAAGAAGTAAACATTGAGCATGAAATAGAACTGCGCTAATTTATTTTAAATCAAACCAATTTTCACCAAAACCAGAGTCAACTTTCATGGGAACTCTTAAAGCAATGGCCGACTCCATAGAGTTCACTACAATACTTTGTAGTTCTTCCTCTTCACCACGGGCCACTTCAAAAACAAGTTCATCGTGAATTTGAAGAATCATTTTTGATTTCAAATTTTGTTTTAATATTTTTTGGTCAATATCGATCATGGCAAGTTTTATAATATCAGAAGCCGTTCCTTGAATTGGGCTATTCACAGCAATTCTTTCGGCCATGGACTTCACTGTTCTATTATTAGAATTAATATCTTTTAAAACCCTCTTCCTGCCAAAAAGAGTTTCAGCGTACCCTGTCTTCTCACACTTCTCTTTCAATGAATCGAGAAATGACTTCACTTTGCTAAAACGGGTGAAATATTTATCAATATAGGCCTTGGCTTCACTTCGACTAATTCCTAATTGCTCTGAAAGACCAAAAGAAGATTGTCCATACATAAGACCAAAGTTTACGGCCTTGGCTTGGTTTCGCTCTTCTTTAGTTACCTTATCAAAGTCTTTGCCCGCAACTTCTGAAGCCGTTTGCTTATGGATATCTCTCTCTTCTTTAAAGGCCTGAATCATGGTTTCATCGTTTGAACAATGAGCAAGAATCCGCAGTTCCATTTGAGAGTAGTCAGCTGATAAAAACTTATGGCCTTCTGTCGGGATAAAACCTTTTCTCAATAACCTTCCACGTTCTGTTCTCATGGGAATATTTTGCAAATTGGGATTATCAGAAGACAACCTTCCTGTGGCCGCGTTGTTTAAATGAAAAGTCGTGTGAATTTTCTTAGTTACAGGATTTACCAGTTTAGGAAGAGTTTTTACATATGTTCCAAGGAGTTTATCAATTTCTCTATACTGAAGGATGAGGGCCGGAATTTCACTTTGCCCCTGATGAGCAAGTTCTGTTAAAACGCTCGAGTCCGTTGAAGGACCTGTTTTTGTTTTCTTTATAATAGGAAGTTGCAAAGTTTCAAATAAAAGAACCCTTAACTGCTTCGGTGATCGAAGATTAATCCCCTCACCACCAGCTTCATCAATTTGTTTTTGAATTTCTTCTAAGTCTTGAGTGTATTGAGCTTCCAGAAAATAATAAAATTCAGAATCAAGGTTTACTCCTTGCATTTCCATCTTGGCAAGGATGGGAAGTAAAGGAAGGTCCAGTTCATATAATGCTTTCTCACTACCAAGTTCTTTGACTTCCTCTTTTAAGGTATCCGCAATTTTCAACATATCCTTAGCACTCTCTACTAAAAAGGCCCTTATTTCATCGTCTAACTCAAATAGGTTCCCCCCCCTGGAAGAATCTATTTCATTAACCTCTTTATCAAGATATTGAGAGCATAATGTTTTCCAATCATGGCGAACAGAAGGATCTGCCACGAAGTGTGCCTGAGAAACATCAAAAAGTTTATTGGGTATTTTCTTGGCTTGAACGATACTAAAACACAAAAAGTTTTTTAATTCATGTCCGATGACTTCTATATCATCTAAAGAAAATAAATCATTGAGAATATTTTCAGGTCTGAGTAAGCTTCCAAAAGAGATAAGTATGGGTTCTTTATTAGAAAAGCCCAGTGATAAATAAAGAAGAGTCCCAAAGTGTTTAGTTTCATCGGCCCAAAAAGGAACAATTGATACTTGCTTCTCTTTTTTGATTAATTCAAAGTATTTTTTCCACTCAGGCTCAAGTTTCACATCCTGGTACTCTCCCACCACAATCTCTTCTTTTTCTTTTGGAGAGGATCTATCTTGGGCCTCAATCTGCTTCAAAGTCAAAAGTCTATCTATAGCTGTTCGAAATCCAAGTCCTTTTAAGTAATCAATTAATTCATCACTTGGGTTAAAGTGAAAAACAATATCATCAATACCTTTTTTAAGATCAATATCAGTCACAATGGTCACTAATTTTTTTGATAACGTAGATGCTCCACCATCAGTTATTAAAGCTTTTTGAGCACGTTTATTTTTTACATTTTCTTTATCAGCTAAGATAGCTTCAAGAGTTTTGTATTCAGCTAAAAGTCCTGCTGCCCCTTTGGCGCCAATACCTTTAATCCCTGGGATATTATCTGATGAGTCTCCTAAGATTGAGAGGTAATCAACAATTTGTTCGGGATAAACACCCATTTTCTCAAAAACTTCATCTGGCCCGTAAAGTTTATCCTTCATGGTATCAAGCATTTTTACTTTATTGTCCACAAATTGCATCAGGTCTTTATCACCTGATGCGATAAGAATTTCATCAAACTCGTCTTTAAACTTCACTACGGCCGTTCCAATAATATCGTCCGCTTCATACTTATCATTTGAAATAGAAGGCAATTGCATTTTATTGAAAAGCTCATCGATTAAAGAGAATTGAGGGACAAGATCTTCTGGAGGTGCCCCTCTGTTTGCTTTATATTCAGGATAAAGTTCATTTCGAAAAGATCCGCCTGCAGTATCTCGAGCAAGAATTATATGTGTCGGTTGGTAATCACCAAAAAGCTTAAGAAACATACTAAGAATACCGTGAACCGCATTGGTTGGCGTTCCATCGGGCGCTAACATAGGCCTAATGGCATAGAAAGCTCTAAAAATAAAATTACTAACATCAACAATAATGAGTCTTTTCTTCATAAAAAATCCTTTGGGACTTTTTACACTAAAGGATATCTTTTAGGAAATAGCAGGTTTAACTTCTTTGGCCTCAAACCAACTTTGTTTTGTTTTATGAACCTGTGCACGATCATTGCCACCAGCAATAACAGTTGTATCGGCCATAACATCCCCCAAACGGTTGCCTGAATCCAGCTTAAACAAAAGGTAAACTTCCAGAACTACTAGTACGACCGATAGCAATGCACTAAAAATCCATCCCCAAAGAGGGATGATGGCCAGTGACAAAGGAATGATAAAAGGAAGATTTCTAATAACAGACTGCTTCAAAGCACAAGGCTTACCATCTTCTAGGGAGACAACGGCAAAACCCAATAGTTTTTTACCAATAGACTGCCCTTCATTCATATGATCGCAAATACTTAAATAAATACAGCCTAGAATAATACCAATTGGATAGTAGAAAAGACTAAGCAAACCAACAAAACCAAGATCAACGGCTTTGGCAATGATTCGCGTGAGTCTGGAAGTATTCACACTCCCCTGGAGGAGATATTTTTTATTCATAGCTCCATAATACTGGATTTCCCAAGTGTTTAAAATATGGCAAAAAAACCGGCAGAATTTAGAACAAACTGAACTGTATCGTTTTTATTTATCTCTCATCACATGAATCTATTTGTGAACTTGAGTGAGATCTTATAGGATTCAATTTGTTATTGAATATTAGGAGCATTTAAAATGGCAAATCTTCAAAATGTAAATCAATCAAACTTTGATGATCTAGTTATTAACTCTAGTAAACCAGTTCTCGTTGATTTTTGGGCCGAATGGTGTGGTCCTTGTAAAGCGCTAGCACCAGTACTTGATGAAATCGCTGGGGAAGTTGGAGAAAAGGCTGCATTAGTGAAGGTTAATGTTGATGAATCTGGGGAACTTGCTCAAAAGTACGGCATTCGAGGTATCCCAACTTTAATTTTCTTCAAAGATGGTGAAGTTAAAAGTACTCTAGTTGGAAATCAACCTAAAAGCGAAATTCTTAAAAATTTAAACGACTTAGTATAACCCTATGGAATTTATAACTGAGGCATTTAAAGACGCCGAAAGAACTCTGCAAAATTTTATGAGCACTCCTGAGAACATCGAGAAGATGCAGGCTGCGCTTAATTTCTTTGTTGAAACGCTTAAAGGTGATGGACGAATTCTCAGTTGCGGTAACGGTGGTTCCATGTGTGATTCTATGCACTTTGTAGAAGAGCTTACTGGGCGCTTTAGAAAAGACAGACCACCACTTGCGGCCATGTCTATGGGAGACCCCTCTCATATTACTTGTGTGGCCAATGATTACGGCTATGACTTTATTTTCTCTCGCCATGTTGAGGCTTGGGGACGTGCTGGAGATACATTACTTGCTATTTCCACTAGTGGAAACTCAGGTAACGTCGTTAAAGCTGTTGAAATGGCCAAACAAAAAAAGATGAAAGTTGTCGGTCTTTTAGGTAAAGACGGTGGAAAGCTTAAAAATATGGTTGATATACCTCTTATTGTAGACAATAAAGTTAGTGATAGAATCCAAGAAATTCATATTAAGCTCATTCATATTTTTATTGAAGGTATAGAAAGAGAACTCTATCCAGAACATTATAATTAATTACCACAGTAAAACACTTAACTAAATTCACTCTTTTATCTTAAAAAGTATAATTTTCTTCTTTTACTAAATTCGATAAAAGCTTAAAATTATTAGTATATCGAATAAAAAGGAGTGTGACCATGGAAGGTGTCGCAGCAGAACCAACAGCAAGTATTTCAATGATTAATAACCTCGCTTCGTTTATCCAAAGCGGTGGTGTTTTTATGTGGGTAATCCTCTTCATCTGGGGAGTTGGAATTGCAATCTCTCTGGAGAGATTAAGGAAATTATCTAGTCACGATGTAGATGGCCCCTCATTTATGAATGAGATTCAAAGGTATATTCTATCCAATGATGTTCAAGGTGCTATCAGAGTCTGCTCCGGATCAATTTCGGCCCTGGCGAAAGTTTTAAAAAGTGGACTCAAGAGAGCGAATCAAAGCCCTGAACAAATACAAAATGCAATTGATGCTACAGCATTAGAAGTTATTCCAAAGGTTGAACTAAGACTTAACTATCTTGGGCTGATTGCAAATATATCAACTCTCTTTGGACTCTTAGGAACTATTCAAGGTCTTATTCAATCGTTCTCTGCAGTTGCTGCAGCTGACCCCGCTCAAAAAGCAGAACTTCTTGCCATGGGGATTTCAAAAGCGATGAATACAACGGCTTTAGGTTTATTTTCGGCCATTACCATTATGATGATTCATGCCTTCTTAACGAGCAAATCTGAAAAGATTATTAATGAGATAGATGAATTTTCAGTAAAGCTTCTAGATCTTCTTGGAACTAAAAAGGAAGCGTCTGAGTAATGTACAGAATACCAAGTGCAAAACGACGTAAAAAGAAAAATGAAAGGCTGAATCTCATTCCGATCCTTGATGCAGTCTTTATTTTTATTTTCTTTCTTTTGATGTCGGCTCAATTTTTAAAAGTATTTGAAATCCATAGTGATGTTCCTATCATTTCAAGTGAGCCTCCTCCAGAAAATCAAAAAAAACCGCTGGCCCTTACGATGACTATTACAGCCAGCACTCTTACTTTAATGGCAGGAGTTCCTTCTCGAGTTATCAAAAGCTTTGGAAAAACAGCTGATGGTAAATATGATTTTGTTGCTCTTCACGATTATTTAATTAATTTAAAGAAGAAACATCTTTCAGAAGAGACAATCATTTTAGAACCAAAGGTTGACCTTAAATATGAAGAGCTCATTGAAATTATGGATACAATTCGAATGCTACATAAAACGGATGAATCCCTGTATAGAAAAAATAAAAATGGATTAGAAGAGAAGATAAATACGCTTTTTAATAATATCGTTTTTGGGAATTTGATGAGTTAATATGAGAAAACCGATAAGAAAAAGAATTCGAAGGAATAAGCAAGAACCGCTTGATATTGATATTACTTCTTTATTAGATATTCTTGTTATCCTTCTGGTATTCTTGCTTCACTCTTATAATTCATCCGGTATTATTATCAATGTACCAAGTGGTATCGAACTACCTCGGTCAGAGTCAGAATCGCCTAATACGATGGGAGTTATGATTCAAGTTTCAGCATCAAAAATATGGGTTGAAAATGAAGAGATTCTAAACTCAGAACAATTACCTGAAAGAGTTTATGATTATGGAGGAAGAAGAATCATTCCTCTTTACGACAAACTCGTTAAAATTAAAAACACTATTCAACAAGTTGAAAAAACAGCTCCTAATGCACAGAAATTTTCAGGGGTTGCAAACTTGATTGTCGATAAATCTACCAAATACTCATATCTCAAAAAAATTATGTTTACTTGTGCTGAAGCTGGCTTTAAGTCTTATAAATTTGTCGTCATGGGCGAAGAATAATTTAGTTTTTCTCTTTCGGAATCGGAGGTCTATCCGGGCTTCGAGGATCAATTAAATCATCAAGGTCTTTCCAAAGATTCCTAATCTAAGACCGGGCACTAAAAACTACCAAGAGGCAGATAATGGACAGCATTTTTAACATGGTGTTAATTTAACGTATGATGCGTTATTTAGCTTTAAGGCCTATAAAAAGTATAGAGGAAAAAATTTCAAAAGTACCCGTTGAGGGCCTTAATTAATTTTCTTGGCCTGGAAATTAATCGGCTGCTTAACCTCAACATTTCCCCCACCTTTAGGAGATGGGAATTGGATACCTCTTAGAACATTTCCAACACATTTCCTCACGTTCACAGGTATGCCAGAACCTGCGACACTGGCTTTGGAAACATGCCCGGAGGCACCGATGACAAAGTTGAGACGAACAACACCAGATGCATCGGTATTAGATTCAAGCTCTTTTTGATAGCAGTATCTAAATTGTGGAATATGTTCTTTAAGAATTTGGCGAATAATATCTGGATCCATTGAGCCCAAGATAACCGTTTCAGAAGGGATCCCCGCTGTGTAGATTGATCTTTTATCTGACAGGCCTTCGGCACCTTTTGAAGTATCAAATCTTCCAGTTGTTGCCCCTGTTAAACTTCCAACAGGACCTGCAATGTCAGCACTTTTGAGACCACCAGCACTTCCCCCTCCAACATTGGCACCTTTTAAGGCAGAAGAGCCTGAACCTGTTGCTGATTTAGTACTCTTAAATGCTCCCCCTTTGGATAGAAGATTACTTACAGTACTTTTAAAATTAACTGACTTATAGGTATCAACTCTTCCTTGATTGACTGACTTCACAGTCGAAGTTGTCGCCGAAGCCGCTGACTTAGCACTAGCTCCTGGTTTTGGATTAGTTGATCTCACACTTCTAAGTGTTTTTGCTCTATTAACTGGTTTTTCAAGACCTTTTCGCACATCTCGTACCACCTTTTCAGTCTTTTTTCCTGGTTTTTTAGGAGAAGGTTTCTCCTTGGCCTCGGTTTTTTCTGGCGCCGCTTTTTTCACTATTTTTTTAGGCTCTTCTTTTTTAGGAGTTTCTTTCTTACTTGGCGTTTTTTGAACCTCTTTTAAGGCCTTATCGGTTTTCTCAACTGCTTTATTTTGGGAAACAACAAGCTTTCTTTTATAAAGAATTGTGGCAATCCGCTCTGGGGCTTTTTCTTTTTCAAGTTCTTCATCAACTTCAAAATTTTGGAGTCCAATAAGTGGTAATAAAATCAAAAGGAACATCAAAAAAATATACTTTCTAAACTCTTTATCTCTTCTAAAAAAAGGAGCCGAAGCCACTTTTGGGGGAGCACTTACTTTTCTAATAAATATTTCAATGTCTGATTTCTTAAAGCGAACAATATCATCATTGGAAAGCAGAAAAGATGCACTATTTTTATCAACCGATTTTTGCTTATCATCGGCCAAAAGTAGTAATTCATAATCTGCTAATTTATGGACATGGACTTCATCATTAACCACATCAACAAATGGTAATTTGTCATTTTTCCCTAAATAAACAAATTCAACATCATTAGGACGAGGACCTGTCCCAACCAAGTTAAAACTACCTTTAGTGCATGGTAAATAATCAACCGAATGAACAGAGTCATTATATAAGATAATGACTTCAATACTCGAGCGTCCTATTTCATACTTGAAAATAGGGTATAAAGTATCAACATCCTCAAATATATATTCACTAAATTCAGCTTTAGGATCAGATGCTAATGGATAAACAACATAAGGAACTTCATCTTTATTTGATTTATCAAGTTTTGGAGCGACAGGCAAGACTTTTTGAACATCTTCTTTACCATAATTTGTTGAAGGTAAATTCTCTGGAATATTAGGTAGAACTCCACCTGAACCTCCTTCTGGCTCAAGCAACTCTAAAACGGGAGGTAATGCTGCAGATTTTACATATTCAGATAGAATGAACTCCACATCTGCAAACTTTAATTTGTCTCCAATTTTAATTTCTTCACTAACAACACTTTTATTATTAACAAAAGTCCCATTAGTAGAATTCATATCATATATCTTGATTTTGTTTTTATTAATTTCTAAAACACTATGAACAGCAGATACCGTAATACTAGGAATGATAATATCGCAACTTTCAACCCGACCAATAATAATTCGTCCATAAGTAAAGGGACTTGCTTTGACTTTATGATTACTATCAACAGCTTTTAATATAAACAGTGGGTGATTAGTATTTATCGACTTATCCACTTAATACCTCTTTATCTTATTGCCTGTATGGCATTTTTTAGTTCAGGGTTAAAATTCAATCTCGAGGGAAGTTTATTACGAAACCTTTTATTAAACCGAGGGGAAATAGAAATATCACCAGGGTTAGAAGCATCACCTTCAATATCAAGGTTTTCAAAATCAAATTTTTCATATTTTTTATATTTATATATAACTTTCTTTTTCCCTCTGCTTGATTGTGAGTAAGCAATATTAAAAATTAACAATAAAACAATAAAATATTTCATCAATCTTACCTCACTAAAGCTTTTATTTTATTATAATAAGCCCCAAGTTTTGGATTCTTAAGCTTCACATCATCAATTATATCTTCGGCCTTATCTTTTTTTCCTATCAAGTATAAAGCGTAGGCATAGTTGATTCCAATATCATCTCTTTCATAAAAATCACTATCAATACTTTGATATTCATTTACGGCCAGTGCGTATTTGCCTTGCATAAGTAGTGCTGTTGCTAAAGCTGCCGTAACATCCACATCATTAGGATCAAGCTTTTTCATTCGATAAAACTCTTTCAATGCTTTAGAAGCCAATCCATACTCAAGATAAAGTTGTGCAATATTAAACTTAGGTGTTTTTGAAAACTTGTTATACTGACGAGCGGTTTTGAAAGCTTCCAAGGCTTTCTGGTCTTCCCCATTTTTTCTATAAAGAACACCTAAGTTATTCATAGCAGGAGCATAGTCTTTATCTTTCCCAAGGGCCTTATTAAAGAAAAGTTGAGCCTTTCTTTGATTGCCTTGTAAAAAATAACAAATCCCCATTGTATTCCAGTAAATAGGGTTTTCTTTATATTGCAGGTATAAAGTATCGGCCATTTCAAATGCTTCTTTAAATGAACTAAGATAGCATCTACTCATAAATTTATCTAATCCACTACCCTTATCTTCTAATTCCTCTCTTTCATCTTTGCTATATCTAAATAATGATTCATCATCTAAATGCGAGAAGAGTTTGGAACTCCCTTTTGATATATAGTCATTTTTTGAATCATACTTTACAGGTGTGGGAACATTAAAATCTGAATCTTTCAAATCTCCGAATGGGTCTGAACGAAACATTGAGCATGAACATATTAATAGCAAGAGTACAATATTTTTCATTTTCATCATCTTCGCCCTCCTCTATCCATCACATTAGCAAGAGGCGCATAACTATAATCAAAAAGTTCTGGCTGATTATCTTTTAAGAATAAAAATGTATCTTTAGATAAAATATCATACTTATTAATTTGTAATAATGCTTGCTTATTATAATCTGATGCTTGTTTTCTAAGAGGCGTGACAATTCCTTCCATGTTTGCCTTAAAGCTCTTTATATAATCAACTGATTTACCAGGAGGTGTAAATTTTTCAACTTCACTCGCAAGATCATTGTAGGCATTAATAATAATAAAATAGCTTCTCACAATCCCTTTCCCGCTTCCTGTATCATGAATCCTTAGTGCAGAGTTAGTTAATTTATCCAAAATGGCCAATTTTTGTTTTAATAAAATATTGTATTTGTCCTCAGGGAAAGAAAGAGAAATATTCTTTAAGCTTTCAGCATCATTGATAACATCAATAAAAAGATAATTCGCAATAATATCCAATGACTCTAAAGGGATATTTTTCTTTTTCTTTTTTGCATCATTATAAATGGCCAATGACTTCGATTTCATTTCCTGCGCACTTTTGCTTTCGCCTAATTTTTTATACGTTTTATAAAGCTTGTGAAAATAGGGGATTAAATCTGGTCTAATAGATTCATCTTTATATAAAGAGGAGAGAAATGCTTCATATTCTTCCCATCTCTGAATTGCTCCTAACTCTTTCAGGATTTCAATTTTTGCTTCCGTTAGGTAGCGACTTCTTACATTACATCTACTACCAATTGAAAGTATTTTCTTAGCTTTTTCAAGTTCGCCTTCTGCTAAATGAACAAAAACACTATTTTTAAACATCACTCCCTTAGAACGAGAGCTCACTCGACATAATTTCCCTAGCATTCGACTGTTTAAATCTGCGGAAATGAAAAATTGTCTTCTATCAAAGAAAAATGTACTAAAAGTTAAAAAAGAATCTTCAAATTTCTTAACATCCTGTGGATTCATTTCGGCTAAGGCCTTTAAAGACCATTCGTAAGTTTTTCCAATATCACTTAACTCATAATAGAGAACAGCTATATTATAAGCAGAGTTTTTCCGAGAATTAGCAGTACTATCAGATCTATTATAAACTTCCAAATAGCCCTTCAATGCAGAGACTTTCTGTCCCGATGCCAGGGCGTTCTGCACACTTTTCATCTGCATATTAGTTAAAAGATCTTTTACCTTTGCTTGATACTTGGCACTTGTTTTGTAATGGCCCACTTGAACTTCTTTGATCCAAAAGACAACCTTTGCATAATTTTTCTTTTTTCGGTAATAATCCATTAAACGCGCGATCATATTCTCTTGCGTCTTATAATCACTTGGGAACTGAGTTCTATATTCGGCCAATACCGCTTCGCTTAAATCCAATTCATTCCTATCAAAATGAGTGTTAAATAGCTTTTTATAAATAGATTGTGCTTTTTTGCTGGAATTATCAGTCTCAAGATAGTTTCTATAAATAGTTACATAATATTTATCTTTAACACTTTTCTTAAGATTTTTTTGACCTAACGTTGCAAGCAATGCATCAAGTGAAAGTTTTTTAAATTTTGAATCACCCAATACTTTTGATTCGTTATAGGCCAGCTCATATTTTTTCAGAGCACTCTCATACCAGCCAATGGCATAATAAGTCTCACCTTGCAAGAATCTAATCTCGGCCCTTTTCTGTGGTAATAAATCATAGCTTAATTCAAAAAAGGAAATTGCCATTTTGGCTTTTGCTTTCCTTGTTTTATAAACTCTTGCATATGTTTTAGAAGCAACTTGCTTCTGCAAAATAGCTGCTTGATTTTGAGTATGGTATTTCAATCGTTCTAAGTGCTCAGAACTTAATAATCCTGCTTTATTATAAGCATTTAGCTTATTGCATGTATAAAGAAGAGCATTTGTTTTTCCAAATTGAGCATAAAGCTCCATCAGTTCTGAATAAATTTCGACTTTCTTACTATCACTACTTTCAATCTTCAAGGCTTCTGATAAAACAGTCTTGGCCTGTGCAAAATTACTATCTGCTTTCAATCTGCTCGCAATTCCAATGAGAACTTCTGTAAAGTTTTTGCCTGCTCTTTGATAGAAGTTCAATCCCTCAGAAGTTCTACCTGCTTGTGCATAGAAGAGACCAATATCTCTTTCTACTGCATCAGACATGTCTACATACTTTTCTTCCTTACTCTTTTTATAAATTTCATTCATGTACGAGATGGCCGAGTTGTATTGCTTAAGCCTAAAATAAGACCAGGCAAGATTAAAAGCATCCTTAGTCCACCATTTGTCATCATGTTTCTTCAAACTATTTCTGTATAAAGGAACTGACTGGGAATATTTTTTTTCATTATAGTAAATATCTGCAAGTGCTATTTGTGACTTAACTGTTGTTGTTGAATTTTTTGAAGAATTTTTCAACGACAGTTTGAAATATTTCTTAGAAGTCTTGTTTTGACCTAATTCTTTGGCATTATAGGCCATAATATAATAGACATCGCCTTTTTGAGAAAAACGCCTAAACTTTTTTAACAATCTTTCGCAAATAGCTTGAGCATTTGCGAAGTAGCCTTTAGATTTTCGAAAGTAATTACTTTTCTTGGCCCTTCTTCTTGTTTCAGCTGAGAGAGAGAGGTATTCTTGATTTTCTGCCTCACGAATCAAACGGGCTTTTTCAAGATTTAATTCAGCTTCTCTCAGATAAAGATTTGGGTCTCTATTTTTCACTTGCCTAGAGAGTCTATGAACTTCTGAAATTTCTTCATCAATAATATTAATAATGGCCTGTCTTCTCTGAGTTAAATCAAGAGCAAAGGCAGAAGTTACAATTAAAATTAGTATGAAGTGTATTTTCATTATTCATTACACCTTGATGCTAGAGCAAAAACATAATCCCCTAACTCATCGGCCCAAAACTCACCATTGAAATTCCAAAAATATTGTTTTTCATTTCTTTCAATATATTTTAAATCACCACGTTTTCTTACAAAGTTTTTCTCTGTTCTGTATAAGGCCTTTTTTCGTTGGGCCAAAACTTCGAGCTTAATATAGCTCATGTCTTTAAATGCTCTATAGAGTTCTGCATATTTAGCAATGGCCCTATTTCTAACATAGCTGCCTAGAATGATTTTTTGTGAATTTATCACTTCTATTAAATTATTTCTCATTCCTCGCTTAAACCTTGAGTTTCCTGGGATAGCGTTTACTTTTCTCATCTCATCTTCAGCTAAACGTAACCCTTCCTTGATTTCTTTGTAAGCCTGCTCCATTGTAATAGAGTTTACAACTCGAGAAAGTAGACCTGAGTCACTTTTTCTATTTTCGCTGTCTAAGGCCAATTTGGAATAATATGAATATCTTCTTCTGGCCTTAAGCAGCTTTTTCAAACCTCTCGCTGGCTTTAAGTAGAGGTCATAAAAGCTATCGACGGTATCCTTTGCGTCTGCATAAAGGCAAAGCTTGAGGTAACTAAGCGCAACTAATACTTCTGACTCTGGTTTAAAAAAATGATTAAGCGCTGGTGCTTTATAAGTAACGAGTTTTCCCAGTGTTCTATTATAGTTTCCTAAATAATAACTATTCCAAGCTTCTTCAAAAAGTATTTCGGGCCACACTTGGGATCTTTTATCAACATCCAGATAGGCGAGGTCTGCTTTAGCGAATGCACGTCTTGCAAATTGAGTTCTTGCTTCACCTACAATACAATAATCACGATTCATCAGAAGTTGCTTCATTTTCACTTTGTTTTTTTCTTCACTAGCAAGACTGTCAGAATAACGGATACAGTCTTTAAAGACTTGAGAAGCCAACTCTTGTCTATTTTCGATAGAGTGAATTGTGGCCATCATATGAGAAGCATAAGGATAAACTTTTGAATTAGGATCAATTTTTTTTAAATATTTCATGGCAAACGCAAACTTGCCACGTGCAAAATATTTTTTAGAAATAACATAATAAATAGATGATGAACGAGAGTTTCTTAGAATATCAATTTCCAACACTTGAAAAGGCTTAACACCTGCATAATCAATAATTTCTTCTATGGCCCTATTTAAAGCAGGTGTGACCTGTCCTCGATTGGCAATATACTCTTTCGCCCAAGGAAGAGCTGCAAAATAATACCCAGCTTTTACTGCATTAATAACGACATCTTTAAGTTCGCTCATCTTAGGCTGACCTTTCCCAAAATTTATTGCGGCCTTTCTGAGTGGTCTATCTTCTGCGAAGGAGGAAGTGCTAATAATAAAAAGTAATAATAATATTTTCATGAACGTCCTTGTTCACCATCTTATAATGAGTAATTAAATCCTACGGTAAAATCATAGCTCGTATGAAGCTCTGACCCCATCTCATCAGTTCCTGGTTTACGGCTAAATCCGTTATATAAAACAGGCGTAAGATCCATTCTTAGGGACCAACTTTTATTAATATAAAAGCGTCCGCCAATATTTAAAATAGCTCCCGTGACTGACTCTTGGTCTGTTTTCCCAAGACCATTAATGGTATCAGTATCCACTTCTTGTCTATTATCAATTGTACTGATGGAAGCTAATCCAAACCCAAGAATGACATCAAAATAGGCAATACTATTAAATGTATTAATTTTTGAATAAAATGGTGACCACATCAGCATTAACCCAGTGTAGGCTTCTGGCACATTGTAAAACCCTTGCACGTTATAAGCTGTTTGTAAGTTTGTGAATGTATCATTTGCTTTCACACTATTTTTTGCAAAAACTAATTCGATTCCCCAATTTTCTTTGAAGAAATACCCTGCACGAACTGAGCTAGAAACAGAATCAGTAAACTCGCCTGAAGTGGTAAGGCCTCCATTTAAACCTAAATAAACAGAACCATCTTTTCTAAACCTTCGATTTTGAAGAACATAAACTTCTTTGTCTTTATCTAACCAAGAAAAGTCATAAAGAGAACTTTCCGAAGCAAATATTGAAAAAGAAATCAGTAGAGAAAACGCGAACAATAAAGTTTTTTTCATAAGACACTCTTATTCTTTAATATTAAATACTTAACTATTATTTTAGCATGCCCCGGCTAGGGCGCAATAGAATCGCGATTGAAATGACATAGTTTTTTATAACCACAATCCGAGCAAAACTCTAGGTTTTTCACATCAGGAGTCATCATTCTTTGCCAAACAGTGAAGAGTTCATCCCTTACTTGATCATAAGAAATTTTTATTGTTTTTAGCTCTTTTACATCTACATAGCACAGCGAAAGCTCTATCAAGGCCTTCTTAGGCACTTTACCTGTTTCATAAAGGGCCAGAGCATAAGATTTTAGTTGAAAATAATACCCGACTTCTTTGGATTCTTTCGGAGAACCCGTTTTAAAATCCCAAATTCTAGCACTCTTATCTGACAAAAGTACTAGGTCAGGGATACCTGAGATAATATGTCCAAAAAACGAAAACTTTAATGGAACTTCAGATATGAATTGAAAATCTGATTTGTATTTTGCAAGCTCCGTAAGGGCCCAGTTTGAAGGTTCAAAGTATTCACCGTTAAATTCTTCTCTTGGTAGCACCCAATTGTTTAATATGGCATAGGAAATAAGCTCATGAATTTTTGTCCCTCTTTCAGCAGACGATTTAAAATGAAAACTTATTTGTTCTGTCTCTTCTTCTTGCTTTAAGTCAACATCAACAAAAATATCACTTAGCTCATTTAAAAATGATTCATTCAACTTAACGGTATTAGATAAATAGAATTTACGAGGACATTCTGATAAGTGTGCAAGTTTTGTCACAGACAGCTCTGGTGTAAAAATAAGCTTCAAAGGTTCACTTTGTTTAGCAAAGATACCTATATCATGTTTGTGAAACAATGGAGAACTAAAATTAAACTCACTTGATTCACGTGTTAAATTTTTGAAGCTTATCTCGGGTGTCTTTTGAGTTTCAAATAAATCTTCATTAGACGAAGACCACGTCTCTAATCCTTGTCCCCATGAATTTTTCTGATTAAGTGATTTTCCATTCTGAGGATCAAAATCAAACCAGATAATTTTATTTCTAGCTCGAGTGCCTGCAACGTAAAACAAACGTTTGGTTTCAGCAAACTCCTTATGTCGCGTAAGTAGCTCTTCGTAATAAAACTGAGGCGTTTTCAAGGCCTTGCGCTTCTCAGAAGAGATAAACCACCTAAAACTCCCTGGCAATTTCCCAAAAAGATTTCTATTCATATTTCGATTAGCATTTGTTTGAATTCCGCCTAGAATAACTTCAGGAAATTCAAGTCCTTTCGATGAGTGAACAGTCATAATGATAATATTTTCTGGTTTATCCCCAAATTGAAAATCCATGGAAAACTTCAAGCTGGCATTTTCTTTTAATTTTAAAAAGAGTTCTTCCAAAGTCGCTGTTGTATCAATAAGATTATGAATATGAGAAATGTTATTACGGCTATTCGAATTAGATAGCCCCATATCAAAAATAAATTTATCAAAAGAGCATTTAATTCCTAAGAAACTGATGTTTTTAAAAAACTCCATCGTATGAGTAGAAATACTATCAATGGGCATAATATTTAGACGGCGAAGGTGACCATTAATAATAAAACTTAAATAAGTCATACTTGTTTCAGCTTTATCTAAATACTCTCCAATCATAGTATAGAAAATGCCTATTATCGGTTCTTCTTCAAAAGGGATTTTTATTTGGGCAGTAAAACTTTTGCCTTTCTTGATAAAATATTCAATCAGCACTCGGCTTGGTTTAAGATTTTTATAAAGAATACAAGTTTGTTCAATTTCATCCTTCGACTCAAGGTATTCATAAATATTTCGCGCCTCCAGAAAATGAATATCCTCAGTTAAAAGACTTTCTTTTTCTTCAAGTTCAATGGGAGTTATTAACTTAGAAATACTCCCTTGCGTTTTATAATCAACTCCCTCTGGTATTTCTTGGTGAACCACGTCAACGGACATTAAATCTTGTCCTTCAAAGTCAAGGCCAAGTTTAAATAAGTCATCAAAAAGTTTATTGTTAAATTTAACTATATTGGGCAATGAACGGTAGTTATTCTTAAGTGTTAATACTTGCTCAACTTTACTAGCACATTCCCAAAAAACACCTAGCTCACCACCACGAAAGCCATAAATAGCTTGTTTTTCATCTCCCACACAAAAAATCTTAGTGAAATCATTTTTGATAATTTTTGAAACAATATCGAACTGAATGGAAGAAGTATCTTGAAACTCATCAATAATAAAATACTCATACATTTGAGAAACTTTCTCCACTTGTTCGGCTGATTTCATACCTTTATACACAATATACTCTAAGTCTGAAAAAGTGAGCCCATTAAGCTCTTTGTAGTGAAAGTTAATAAAATTAAAGATACTTTTTAATTTATCTACCCAGCTTGCGATAAGCCCATCTTTGTTTTTAAAATATTCGATAAAGTTTTCTTCTGATTTATTAAAATAGAAAGCTCTAAATTCTTTAATTTTGGAAAAATAATCAATAATATCATCAAGCCCTGTTGGCTTACGAGGAGCGGGAGGCATTCTTTTAATACCATCGAAGAAATTTTTATAAACTTCAAAACTTCCCAGGTCTTCTATTGGGTTCCCTCTTATTGCTAAGAAGTTATTTAGAAATTCGTACCACTTTGTTTTTTTATACTTCTCATCAATATCTAAATTCATCTGCTCTGAATGAATATTAGAGAATTTAGATAGTTTCTCAATCTCTTCAAATAGATCCTTATCGCTTTGATAGAAACTATTATCTTCTTCCCAATTAAGCCGAATTAACGGATCGGAGAATACACCTTGCATGGCCTTAATAATTGATGGTGTATTGGCCCTGATGATATCAAGAAACTCGTCTGAATCTTGGAGTCCCAACCAATCATTAAAAAGCTCTTCAATATAATATTCAAATTGTGATTGTGAAATAATTAATGCATCTGGCGAGATATCACTAAAGATCCCCTGTTTAATAAGTTTAAAGCAAAATCCATGTATTGTTCCAACTGTCATATAAGGCAGACAATCAATTGCCACAGACCATGGATTATATGTGCTCTTATTTTGAAAATTTTCTAACTCATAACTTAATCTCGCACTTAAGCGAATTGATAACTCACCGGCTGCTTTATTCGTAAAAGTCATCAGCACGATTTTTGAATAATATTTCCTTAACTTCTCCTGCAATTCATCCTCTGATTGAAAAGCTAGTTCATCTCCATCTTTAAAAATAAAATTCTTCGTCAAATAAACAATATGTTCAACCAAAACGAATGTTTTCCCTGAACCAGCGCCTGCTTTGAGTAGCACTCCCCCATTATGTTCAATAGCAAGTTTTTGTTCATTATTTGGGCCTCTCATTCTAGCCCCCTAGAACAAATCATTTTAACATCACAAAAAGAGCAAACCATATTATCACGAGGTATAGGGGAAAACTTTGATTCTGAATTGATGAGATTAATCAACTCTTCTTCAAAAATAGTATAATCAGCTAAAGTTTTTTCTAACCCTTCAAACTCATAGAACTTGATTCCTAGATCTTCGTAAGACTTTAAGAAATCTTGATGAATCACTGAATTTGTAAAAAAAAGTGAATCTTCAGGAGAGGACATATTAAAATAGCCAACAAAGTAATTCTCCTTCTCTCGAAAAATACTTTCTAATGACTTCAGATAAAACCAAAGTTGAACTTTGTTAAAATTTAAAATATTTCCTTTCGAAGGAATACTCCCTGCAGATCGCTTAAAATCAACTAAACCAAACAAAGTTGAATTCTCAAAACAAAAATCAATACTTCCTGTACGTGTTGTCTCTAAAAGCTTTCCTTCTACTTTCTTTTCAAAATACTTCTTTGCAGGTGCCACTTTATCTAGAGATTGCACAAAAGCTATTCCATTTTTCGAATAATTAGTAAGTTCCACTAAATAATTTTTCCAATCATCTTTCGAAAGCGTAATTTGGTTAACCCCAAGGTAGCTTGCATACACTCTCTGAACAACCTGACTAAAGTCAGTATTTGGTATTTTGAAATACTCTTCAACTATTTTATGTTCTAACTCTCCCAATTGGTTTGGCATCAATTTTGTTTGAAATTGATAGTCAGGTGAGATTTTATCGATATATCGGTAATAATACTTCTGAGGACAATCAACAAATGTCTGTAGTCTGCTCGCTGAAACTTTTTGAAGATTTGCTGATTTATTTTTATTCAGGTCGAAAGAAATTTTTTGTATTTGATGAGACTGTTCTTTATTTGGTAATTTTAAAATCTTCAAGCCAGCAATTATTTTGCTCCAATCCTCACTATGCTCGGTAATTCCTTTTTCAACCAGCAGAATACAATTGGGTTCTTGCAAAATTTCTTCAATTGAATGGCGGATAAACAAATATTCTAATTCAGATCTTTTCAAAGGCCCAATTGAAATGAGATAATCTTCGACTTTCTCTGGATACAAGCTCACATTTGGCCGTAAGGAGCTATTTTCACCTGTTATGCACATGACTTTTTTCTGAGAACTTTGGTGGTAATTAGTTAAATCATAAATAGAATGATCGAGCTCTTTCCCTAAAGGTTTTACTGAGTTTCGTGGAAGGTTTAATTTTAATACTTCAAGTAAAACCCTAAAGTCTCTCATTTCTAGGTTATCGTTGGTTTCGGCCAGTTCATTCCACTTATTGATTAGTGTATATAGCTCTGACCAAACTTTGAGTTTGAGAAATTCATCTTTGGAAGATATCATCGTTTGTTTGATTTCTTTTTTTATATAATCAGAAAACTCATGGCAGCTAATTTTATCAATATAAAAAATATCTTTTTCTATTTTTTTTCTTAATTTATAAATTTCTTCACTAAATAGGTCTACCGCTGACTTAAAATTATGCCCAAATACAGGGAATTCATTAATAGTATTGATTCCAATTTTTTTGCTCGGTATAATAAAATCATTTTCCAACAAGTCTTGCTCGATTAAAAATCGGTTTAATCCAGACTTAGAGAATTCATAATATAAAATTTTATGGGAGCTTTCCTTTTTTGGGAGTTCTCTTGTTTGAGTGTTATTATCCTCCAACCAATGAATCCAATCCTGTTTTTTTCTATTTTCATAAACCATTTCAGGTAAGCAAATAAAAACATCATCTCTTAAGGCCAGAGCTTTTAAGAAATCTAATTGCTGGGAAGTGAAAAACTGAAATCCTTGAAAAATGATATTTCTTTTTTTCTCATGGTAATCATCTAAGGAAACTTCCCTTATTGAATTGGCAAGTTCATTATAGGCCTTATGCTCATCAAAATAATTCATTTGTTTTAAGAGCTCATTGAAAATTATGACAGCTTTTTTTAAAATTTCGTCGTACTCAACTAATACTGATTCATAAAGCTCTCCATCAAGGCTAAAGCTTCTCAGGTCAGTTAAAAGATTAAAGGCCCTGATAAAGTGTTCGTATTCATTATCAGGAAAAAACCTCTTCCACATGGTTGCAAAAAAAAGCAATAACTCTGCCTTGGATTGGATTTCAATTCCATCCCCCAGAAAAAAGGTGAGTTCGTTATCCCTGAACTTAGAAATAGTGATGACATCAAGATCAATGTCATTATTTTGTAGGTTCTGCCGTATTTTATCAGACATAGCTGGCTGTGGTGCAACAATGATTGTATCAAGGTCTTCATTGAGTGAAACAAATTCTAATCGAGAAAGATCTTGCGTACTATGATATCGAATGATGTTAAGCAAAATTATCCTCTTGAGTATTAGCTTTTCTCCCTTTTTTATTGTAAATAGATTGAAATGTATAGGAGTTCCGGCGTTGCACAAAAGTCGTATTTACAGTTTTTTAGATAATAAAGCTGGTTTTGTTTGGCATTTCTTCGAAGGACAGAGAGTTATCGCTGACTTGGCCATACTACACTCACTCAAAGAGTCTGGTTTCACCTATTATAGAGACCTGGTCTTAAGCTCAATCCCTATGATTAACTTTCTTAAGCCAGGCGAGCAATTTGGCTTTTATATAGACTCTGATAATCCTTTTTTTAAATTTAAAATAGAAGCCGGTCACCACGGTCAATTCAGAACAATAATCCTTCCAAAAGATTTTAATCTGTTTCCAGATAAGCTCGATGGAATTTCAAGGTTTTCCAAGATACTCCCATCAGGCAATCCTTATAACTCTATTATTGAATTGAAACAAACCTCCACTGGAGAAATTGTTAACGAAATTATTAAAAGCTCCTACCAAACTGAAGCTAAAATTATACTTTCAGAGCTCACAGATCAATCACTACTTGTTTTAAAATTACCAGATCTCAATCCTCAATTAGAGGTAGGTGTCGACCTTGATTCCTACATAAAGGCCCACCATTCTTTTACCCGTAACGTATTCGAAAAAGATCATAATGATATAGAAAAAATAGTAAAAGATTTTGAAGCAAACGATATCGCTTACATGTCTAGCAAACAAATCGAGTTTCATTGTCCATGTTCTTTAGAAAATATGCAGGAAGGAATTAGAAGGCTCTCGCTTACTGATTTAGACGATATTTTTAAAGAGCAAGACCCAATTGAAGTAAGTTGTGATTATTGTAATAAGGCCTACCAAGTTTCAAAAGAAAGTCTTAAGCAAACTAACGAAATGGATTAAAAAAACTATATTCGAGACCAAGATCTTTAGGTCTCGTTAATAAACGAGGCAATAGCTGGGCCTTTTCATAGATTCCACAAAAGTTCTCAGCTCTTGCTCCAGAAACCAAAATCGGGGAATTTAGCATTCTTTGTTTGTATTTTAAATTTTCGATATTCTCCCAGTTTTGCCCCGTTACTGGTAAGTCGACACCGATTGCAGAAGCACTTGAAACAATAACTAAAAGACTTTTATCATTTTTTTGAAGCTCAAAGAAATAATTAATGAGCTTATCAAATTCTTCTATTTTTTTTTGGATAAGCTTTACTTTTCCAGACAGGACGGCTTTTTCAAAAGAAAAATCACGAACTAGCAATAAATGATTACTATTATTTATCTTTAAATACTTCTCATAAATAGAAACAGCGTTTTCAGAGATCAATGAATAGCATTGACCTTTTTTACAAGATCGATCGTAGTAAACACCTTCATCAAGATCTTCTAGTGATTCAGCATAATGGAATAGTTTTTCGTCTTTTCCAGAAGAAGACATTGAAAAGAGAGTTGAATCTTTTAAAAATTGCTCTTCATTACAAGCTTTTGCCTGAGTTAAGGAATTTTTTATATTTATTGGGTTTTCTAAAATAGCGGTTGTGTATGAAGACTCTTTTAAATAATGCCAAAGTGGTTTTGATTTATAATCCTCACATGTTCCTTTTATATTTTTCTTTCCTGTGATTTCAGTCAAAAAACTACTGTAAGATGAAGGTCTCAACTTAAATAAATTATAATCCCACGAGCGACCAAAACAGGTGAAGTTTTCAAAGGAGGAATCATTTCTCTCAGAATTAAATTTCACTAAAGAGAGCATCTGATCATCAAGGCCCGCGATTTGAATCCAAATGATCTTAGTTGGCTGAACTCCAAATCGGTGCTCTTTCATATTAATGCTCGTGACTCGAGCACAACTTGCCATCAATAAAATTGAAGCTATTAAGCCTGTGAATGTTTTAATCTTTTCCATATTAAAAATTTCGCCATTAATTGTTGGATAACTT
>CAYGUN010000004.1:0-3702 GCA_964353025.1 uncultured Bacteriovoracaceae bacterium | reverse complement strand
AAGAAGAATGAGATTAACTCAAAGAATAAACCAACTTCTGTTAAGAAAAAGTATCTTGTAAGAAAACATGAGGTTATATAAAAAAGACCAAAAGAGATATAACTTCTGAAGCTGGGCCTTAAATATTCTTTTTTCCCAAAAAGCATTGCAAAGCCTATGAAAATAAGTCCTATATCTAAAAAAACAAAATATTTATCTTCTAAGAGCAAGGCGCAAAGAAAAAGAATAACAGGAATTTTTAGAGCAATTCTTTTTTGAACATTCCTGAGTTCATCGAAAATGGCAAGAAAAAGGAAGGCCAATAAAAAAGCTGTTGGTGTGACCTTAAAAGCATTCATTAGTCCTAAATCAATACTGAGATTTGGTAAATAATTTCTAGTAATGAGAATTTGGAGAAAAGCGGCTTTACTAGCAATTGAAAGAATTCCAAACCAAATATAGATTGAAGAAAGCTTCTTATACTGGATTAAAGTAGTCAGCAACACGAACATAGTAATAAGAAAATATAATAGTAACATATGAATATTCTTTAAGTATTTATGACGAGCCTATCAAGATATTGTATACTTGGATAGTCTATTCAATTTTAATTTAGCGCTTCGCAACACATGGAGGATCAGCAATGAATTCGATGGCAACTAGGGAGATCATGTGGAATATCCCCTTCTCATTCAAAGTTATTATGTATGTGCTATTTTTCGCATCTGTTGTTATTTTCATTAAAGGTCTGTATCAGAAATATAAATATATTACGGCCGGCAAAAGTATTAAGGAATTACTCCCTTCAAAGCTAAATTGGAGTAGTTTTTTTAAAACTGTGTTTCTACAGGGTAAAGTCACACGTGATGGTTATGTTGGCTTTTTTCATGCGCTCATTTTCTATGGATTTATTATTTTATGGATTGCAACTGATCTCGTTGCCATTCACTATGATACTCCTTTCAAAGTTTTTCAAGGGACCACCTATATCGTTGTTTCTTTTTTAGCTGATATTGCGGGGATTGCCATTCTTATAGGAATTGGATTCGCTTACTTTAGACGCTATATAGAAAAACCAGGATACCTGGCCGCAACTAAACCTAATCAAGAAAAGTACATGTACTTCATGCTTATTCTCTTGGTTGTACTTGGCTACCTGCTTGAAGGATTAAGAATTCTGGGAACAGGAATGCCAATGGGCGAAGCTTCCTGGTCTCCAGTTGGGTGGGCATTAGCTCATGGACTTTCTATTTTTGGTTTTTCTAACTCAACCTTAGCTTTAATTTTTAGAACAACATGGATGCTTCATATGGTTAACACCATGGTATTTGTTGCCACCATTCCCTATACTAAGTTTTTGCACTTTCTTGTTCTACCCCTTGCTGCACTTGTCACTCCACAAAGAAGGGGTGCTGTTTTAAATCCCATGAATTTTGAAGATGAGACAGCTGAAACATTTGGGTTAGGAAAACTATCCGAGCTCACAATGAAAAACAAACTCGATACTATAAGCTGTGTAGAGTGTGGAAGATGTACTCAAGTTTGCCCCGCAAATTTAGCAGGAAAACCTCTTAATCCAAAAACAATAGTGACTAAGGCCCGTGATTTTGCTAACGAGCATCCCAATGAAAATGCGGATCTTTGGGCAAATCCTCTATACTCCAGCAATGAACTTGATGCATGTACGACTTGTGGTGCCTGCATGGAAGAATGTCCTGCTAATATCGAGCACGTAAATCTTATCCTTGAATTAAAGCGCTATAAAGCGCTGACCATGGGAGAGCTCCCTCCGTCAGCCGCTGATGCTGTAAATAAAATTAAAATTAACGGTAATCCTTGGGGTATTTCTCAAGATGATAGAATGCTTTGGGCCGATGGATTAGATATTCCAGTGATAGAACCAGGTAAAAAAGTTGATTACCTTTATTATGTTGGCTGTGCTGGCTCATACGATGCCTCAAATCAAAAAGTGGTCCAAGATACAATTAAGCTGCTTAAAAAAGCCGGTGTTGATTTTGCCGTTATGGGGAAAACTGAAAAATGTAATGGTGACCCCATCAGAAGATTCGGTGATGAATATACGTTTTATGAAATTGCCATTGAAAATATTGCCAATATGAACAAATACGAGTTTGGTAAAGTCGTTACTCATTGTCCTCACTGTTTGCATACAATTGGAAAAGAGTATGCGAAATTTGATGACGGTGACTTTGAGACAGTTCACCATACAGAATTATTAGCGGACTTGGTAAAATCAGGAAAGCTTGTGCCTAAAAAAGCCGTTAACGAAGAACTGACCTACCACGACCCATGCTACCTTGGACGTCACCACGGTGAATATGATGCGCCTCGAGAAATTTTAAAATCAATCCCAGGCCTTGCCTTAAAAGAAATGGAAAAAAACAAGGATAAATCCCTTTGCTGTGGAATGGGCGGCGGGAATATGTGGTACGAAATCAACGAAGGTGAAGATCTGGCGGTCAACAGACTTAAGCATGTTGGCGAAACACAGACAAAGAAGCTTGCGACATCATGTTCATATTGTATGATTAACTTTAACTCCTCTAAAGGAATGGTAAATCAAACTCAAGAGTTGGAAGTTGAAGACATTGCTCAAATTTTGGCAAAATCTGTTGAGGACTAAAACCCTCTCTCATATAAGTAGGACCATTTTTATGGTCCTACTTACTTATTCATTTGCTTACGCACAAAAAAAGAAAGACGAATATCCTCCCGGAATTTTTGGTTCACTAAAAAGACTAGTTAGCATCAATCAAGAAGCTTATTTAAAAAAAAGTAAAAAACTTCTAAGAAAAGCAAAGGTTTTGTCTGAATTAAGTAGTGCAACTGATCTTAAAGTTGATACCGACTTTATGATTTCCCTAATGCTTCACACTCAAAGTAAGTATTTAAATCTGGCCTTTGATAGTTCTTGCTCTTTTTATAATTTACTCAATACAGAACTGGTCCATTCATCAGAAGGTCCTGTTCGCAACATATTCATTAATTATAAGAATAAAGTCGGTAAAAGAGTTGAAGCGGTTGTCTCAAAAGAAACTTATCTCAAAAAGGTAGTACCTGGTAAATGTAATGATGTCATAACTGCTCAGACCATGTTCAAGGGAAAAAACTTAGATAAGACTCTCTCAAGTTACCAAACAACAAAATTTTCAAATGACAAAGAGTGCAAACAATTTCATGAAAATTTCAGAGAGGATCTTAAGTCACCTTATTTATGTGATATTTATGAAAAAGTAAAAAATCTTAATAAACTTAAAACGAAACTCATTCGACTTAATAAAAGTGATAATGAGTTAAAAAGAATCATTAGAAATCAAATCGCATATGCGCAAAGATTAAAAAAGAAAATCACAACCAACCAATATAATGTGATTGGCACCTTATGTGAAAATATCAGTAGTCCAGAAAAATACTGTAAAGAAGTTTTTAGTACATCATTTTGGGATAAAATATCCTTAGGAGAGAAAAGTCCCAATTATATTAAAGAAATTTGCAAGGATGTGACAAAAAACAAAAACCTCACTCGTGAAGATTATAAAATCTGCGCGGAAAGACTAGATAAAGATCCAGAAAATTGTGCTTATGCTAATATTGATTTTCCCGCTTTATTTCCCAAACCTAATTGTGATGAAATTGGAAAGGCACTTAACTACTCAAGACTCTTCTCTGAGTACAAAGACTGTCCCGGACGTATTGGTAATG
>CAYGUN010000003.1:0-42084 GCA_964353025.1 uncultured Bacteriovoracaceae bacterium | reverse complement strand
TGGAAATACTGTTCATCATGCTTTAGGTGCAGCAGAGAAACTATCTGCTGAAGGTTATGATGTTGAAGTTCTTGATTTGCGCTCCATTAGCCCCCTAGATGAAGAAGGTATTATCAATTCAGTTAAGAAAACAAATAGGGCCATTGTCTTTCATGAAGATAAGCTTTTTGGTGGTTTTGGAGGAGAAATTGTCTCTCTTATTAATGAGAGAGCTTTCGAGTATCTTGACGCACCTGTTTTGAGAGTGGGGTCAACCTTTACTCCTGTTGGTTTTAATCGAATTTTAGAAAAAGTGATTCTTCCGGATGAAAATAGAATTTATGAGGGCTGTTTAAAGGTTTTAAAGTATTAATGAAAAGAGATAAAAGAATTTTTCTTAAACTTTTTACTTAAGTCCGTTATATCATTTTTCATTTTTTGATTTTTATCAATTAGCAGAACATCAAGATTAGTTTCATTAAGTTGAAAGGCCAAATTCAAATGACTCTCAATTTCCTTAAGGTCATACTCATTTTCTTTCATATAAATAACAAAAAAGGGTTTTCCATACTGTTTACCAAGAAAAAATCGTGTCTTAATTTTTTTGTTAGATTTCTTATAGTCTTTAATTAGTAGCCCATCTAATAGGTAATTGATTTCTTCAAAGTATTCAGTTGTTGTTTCCAGTTCCGAATCAGAAATCCAAACGAGTCCTGAGATATTAGGAGTTACTCTGTCACAAAAATGATAGATTTCTTTCATAGAGCTATTTTAGTTCATCTTTCGCATATTTATCAAGCAAAGCATTAATAAGAGGCAATGTTTCAGGATTCCCATACTTTTTTGAAAGCTCTAGTGCTTCAGTGATAACAACATTTTTAGGTGTTTTTTTATACCATCCGAGTTCATAAATAGATAAAAGTAATAATGAGTAGTCTGTTTTGCTAATTCGACTCATATTTTGATTTGTTACATATTGCTTTAATTTCTCTTCAACGGCTTGGTAGTTATTCACAACACCTTCAACAATACTTTGAACAAAAAATTTTTCATTTTTATCAAGTTGAATTTCTATTGTTTCATCGAAGGCAGAAATTTTTTCTGCAAGATTTAAAGAGTCTTTTGCCTCTGCCATTTCTGGAAGTTGATAGTGGTAAAAGAATCTTAAAGTGAATTCTCTCGCATTTTTTCTCATGAATGATTATTTAAGTCGTCAGGGGCGCTAAGTAAAGGGTTTTGATAGAAGGGGCCATCCTCCGCTAAACCAGAAACAAATTCATCAACATCGTGAAAATTGATATAAACCGAGGCAAATCTCACATAGGCCACAGGATCCAGGTTTTTAAGATACATCATGACAATGCTACCAATATCTCTGGTTCTGATTTCTTTTTTATCCTGCTCCATAATCATTCTTTCAACATTCTCCATAATATGCTCGATTTGAGAGGTTGAAATAGGTCTTTTTTGGCAGGCCTTATCCAGTCCCTTGCGAAGCTTTTCCTTAGAAAAACTCTCACGACGCCCGTCATTTTTTACAACCATGGGAAGATCGATTTCAATAATTTCATAGGTGGTGAACCTTTTTTCACAAGCTTCACATTTTCTCCGACGACGCACGGCGCTGCCGTCTTGCTGGACGCGGGAATCGAGTACTTTTGAATCGTTGGCATGGCAAAATGGACATTTCATATTGCTTAATGTACCTATTCACTTCAGTTTTGGCAAACGAGCTTTATTGGGCCCACGATTATACTTTGACGGTTTATCGCAGGTCTTTATAGAATTTAATTACACACAATGCTCGAGGGATATTTATGCAATTACTAACTAAAGTGGCCGTATTTGTTTTCGCTTTGATTTCGTATCAGTTCTTATTTCAATAAATCTAATTTTTAATTAAATCTGTTTCAATGGGATCTATTTTACAAGGTCCTATTGTAAAACTAACAATATTTGCACACTTGGCTTGGCATCCACTACTATAAGTCACTCCATTATTTCCACAAACGGGAGAGTATTCTTTAGTACAGCTACAAGGTTCAAAAGTTTTTTCTTTTTTACACTCACCTTCATGTGCAATTTCTTTATCTTGGCATTGAGCAAAGCAAGCATTGGAATAGGTTTTTCCATCCTTGCCACAAACAGGCTGGTACTGTTCAGTACAAAGGCAAGCAAAACTAGTTTGAATAGTCAGTAGGGTGATTAGTAAAATTTTCATTTTTGATATACCGGAAACTGCTTACAAATTTCAGTGACCTGTCCTCTAATCTTTTCATGAAGAGTATTATCTTCTGGGTTTCTAAGGGCCTTAATGATCATCTGGGCCATCTCTTTTGTTTCACTTTCTCTAAAACCACGAGTTGTTACCGCAGGAGTTCCAATTCGAATTCCTGAAGTGACAAAAGGAGAGCGTTTATCGCCTGGGACCATATTTTTGTTAGTGGTAATTCCAACTTTTTCCAATAAATGCTCAGCATCTTTTCCGGACATATTAACAGAATCAGTTTTAAAAAGAATGAGGTGATTATCAGTTCCACCACTGACAACATCAATACCTTCTTGTATTAATGTTTCTGCGAGTACTTTGGCATTTTTCACAACTTGTTCTTGATAAGTTTTATAATCAGGTTCAAGTGCTTCTTTGAAAGCAACGGCTTTGGCCGCAATCACATGTTCTAGTGGCCCACCTTGAGCACCTGGGAAAATAGAAGAGTTAAACTTTTTAGAGTAGGTTTCACTATCATTAGCAAGGATGATTCCGCCTCGAGGTCCTCTTAGTGTTTTATGAGTAGTTGAAGTGACAACATCTGCATATTCGATTGGCGATGGATGTACTCCCGCTGCTACAAGTCCTGCGATATGGGCCATATCAACCATTAAGTAGGCTCCTGCTTCTCTAGCAATATCGCTGAATATTTTAAAATCAATAATACGAGGGTAGGCAGAGGCACCAGCAATAATCATTTTTGGTTTTTCTTTCAGCGCAAGTTCTCTAACCTTATCATAGTCAATTAACTCAGTTTCAATATTAAGCCCATAGTGAATGGGTTGAAATAACTTACCAGAGAAATTTACCGGAGAACCGTGAGTTAAGTGTCCACCTTGAGACAGGTCCATTCCGAGAAACTTATCACCTGGTTGAAGTAGGGCTAGGAAAACAGCAATATTTGCACTTGAGCCTGAGTGAGGTTGAACATTTACGTACTCACAATTAAAGATTTTTTTTAGTCTATTGATAGCAAGAGTTTCAACTTCGTCCACATGAACGCAACCTCCATAATATCTTTTACCAGGGTAGCCTTCAGCATACTTATTCGTTAAGCATGAGCCTTGGGCTTCCATAACAGCTTTGGAGCAATAATTCTCGGAAGCAATAAGCTCTAGTCCAAATTCCTGTCTATCTTTTTCTTTCCCAATAAGATCAAAGAGTTCTTTATCCATTGTTTCTACGCTGTGTGATTGTGGGTGTAGCATTTTATCTCCGAGGTTAAACTTTCTTTAAAATAGTGCAGCTATTTGTTCCCCCGAAGCCGAAGGAGTTATTTAAAGCGATATTGACTTCTTTGTTAGTTTTCTCATTTGCACTATAGTTGAGATCACAGCCCTCATCCAGGTTTTCAAGATTGATGGTTGGAGGGATAATCCCATCTTGCATGGCCTTAGCACAAAAAATAGTTTCAATTCCACCAGCAGCACCCAAGAGGTGTCCTATCATTGATTTTGTGGAACTAACTGTTAGGTCGTAAGCATGAGTTCCAAAAACTTCTTTGATGGCCTTGGTTTCAATGACATCACCCATGGGAGTTGAGGTTCCATGGGCATTGATATAATCAATATCAGAAGGCTTAATTCCACCAAGCCTAAGAGCTTGTTTCATGGCCTGAATCGCACCATGTCCTTCTGGATGAGGAGAAGTAATATGATTAGCATCAGAGCTGGCACCACAGCTTAAAACTTCTGCAATAATATTGGCACCACGTGCCTTCGCTTTTTCATAGTCTTCAAGAATAAGAGCTGCTGCTCCTTCACCCATAATAAAACCGTCTCTGTCTTTATCAAATGGTCTTGAAGCTCGTGTGGGTTCATCATTTCTTTTTGATAGGGCCTTCATATTAGCAAAACCACAAATAGTTAAATTTGAAAGAACACTTTCAGTTCCTCCTGTTATCATAACGTCTTGTCTGCCCAATTGAATTTCTTGCATGGCCACTTGCAAAGCATGAGCACTTGAAGCACATGCACTCGAAACCGTATAATTAATTCCTTGAAGACCTAGTTTGATACTTAAAAGCCCAGAGCACATATTAGGAATAACAGAGGGGATGAAAAAAGGAGAAACTCTTCGAGGCCCCTTCTCTAAATAAATAGAATGAGTATCTTCAACTCGAGGAAAGCCGCCCATTCCAGTTCCAAGGATACAACCAACCATTTCAGGAGAGTAGTCCTTAAAATTTACACCAGATTTTGCCCATGCTTCAAAGCAAGAGTGAAGAGCAAGGTGGATAAAACGATCGTAACGTTCTTGCTCTTTAGGCTCCAGGATATCATCAGATATTTTAAAGTTTTTAATTTCGCCTGCAATAGTGACAGGAAGATTTGAAGTATCAATTTGCTCAATTTGGGAAATTCCACTTTTGCCAGCAATGAGATTTCCCCAAACTTCATCTAGGTTGTGCCCTAATCCACATATGGCGCCCATTCCAGTAATGACAACTCTTCTTAAGGCCATGGATCCTCCAGCTAAATGAGATCTCTAATGAGAAGGCCTCCATTTAGGAGGCCAATATTTCTAGTTTTTTGTTTCTAGATAACTAATGACATCCTGAATACTTTTTAAGTTCTCAGTGTCATCTTCAGGTATTTCAACACCAAACTCATCTTCCATTTTCATCATGAGCTCAACCATATCGAGTGAGTCCAGATTTAAGTCATCAACAAAAGTTGTAGTTGGCTTAATATTGTCAGTATCAATCTTTGTCGCCTCACTAACTAATTTGATAACCTTACTTTGTAATTCCATTATTCCTCCGGCTTGGATTAAATATACATTCCACCATCAATTTTAAAAGTTCCACCTGTTATATACGATGAAGAGGTGCTTAGTAAAAAGTTTACTAAACTTGCAACTTCATCCGTAGTTCCAAATCTTTTCATTGGTATATGAGAAAGATACTCTTGTTGGGTTTTTTCTGGCAAGTCTTGAGTCATCTCAGTTGCAATAAAACCCGGGCACACCGCATTGCATCGTATGTTTTTTGAAGAAAGCTCTTTTGCTACCGACTTTGTATATCCCACAAGACCGGCTTTTGATGCACTATATGCACCCTGTGCTGTGTTACCCATCAGTCCTACTATTGAACTCATATTAACGATAGACACATTTTCAGCTTTCAGGAAATATCTAGCAAGAACAGTTGTTAGCATGATGGCCGATGTTAGATTTGTATCAATAATACTAACCAAATCTTCTTTTTTCTGGCGAAGGATAAGTGTATCTTTGGATATACCAGCATTATTAACTAGTCCTTCAATAGGACCTACTTCTTTAACAAAATCAGTAAGCACTGATGTCATTTTCTCAGTATCAGTAATATCAAAAGGTAAAGCTGTCGCTTGTCCGCCAAGAGATTTGATTTCATTTAAGAGTTCTATTTCAGAACCTTCTTTTCTGTAGTTAAAAATAACATGGGCCTTTTGTTTCGCCAGTCCAAGAGCAATAGATCTTCCAATTCCTCTGGTTGCTCCAGTAACAAGAATTCTTTTTCCTTCTAAATCAGGGTAAATGGCCATACTCATTTTTATTCCTTTAGAAATTCTTCTAATAACCCAAAAGCATTTTCTTGATCCAGGTGAAAGATTTTAAAACTAGGGTTAATTTTTCTCGCGAGCCCACTTAAAACTTTGCCCGGGCCAACTTCAATAATTTTTTCACCATCAGGTATTTGTTGCATAGATTGTGTCCAAAGAACACTTCCACAAACTTGTTTATTAAGATTTTCTCTTATGGTTTCAGGAGTTGATTCAATTCCATATTCAGTGGCATCGTAGTTAGCAATATAAGGAATCGTTAAGTGAGCAAACTCTACGGTGCTTAAATGAATGGCCAGTTTTTCTTCAGCTGGCTGCATTAAGGAACTGTGAAATGGAGCGGATACATTTAATTCAATGGCCCTTACTCTGCCATCAAAGTTTTTTTCTAACCAATCAACGGCCCTGGCACAAGCGTCAGCACAGCCTGAAATTACAATTTGATTTGGTTCATTAAAGTTTGCAGGCATGACTCTCGAGCCATCTGTTGAAACTGCTAAGCATGCCTTTTCAATTAGCTCTTGAGGCATTTTGAGAAGGGCAATCATCATCCCTTTGCCACTTGGAACAGCTTCTTGCATGTATTTACCGCGCAAGTGAACTGACTTAATAGCATCTTCGAATTTCATGGCCCCTGCAGCAGCAAGAGCGCTATATTCACCAACCGAATGACCAAGCACTCGTTTAATTTTCATTTGATGGCTATCAAGAATGGGTCTTAATTTTTTGAACATAGCAATTGAATGAGTCACTATGGCAGGTTGGGCATTTTTTGTAAGAGTGAGCTCTTCATTTGTTCCATTGAGACAAATATCTCTTAAGGAATAACCAAGAGTTTTATCGGCTTGAGAAAATTCTTCTTTGAAATTTGTGCCCATTCCAATATATTGTGAACCTTGGCCTGGAAAAACTAGAGTGACATCATTTTTCATAAGTTATCCTAATAACGGACTAAGATTCCGGCAGAAGTTAGCCCCGCTCCAAAAGCAGTCATTAGAACTGTATCACCTCTTTTAATTTTTCCCTCGGAGAGTCCTTCATTAAATGTAACAGGAATAGAGGCTGAAGAAGTATTGGCATATTTTTGAACATTAATAATCACTTTTTCGGCTGGGCACTTAATCATATGCCCGACAGCTTCAATAATTCTCAAGTTGGCTTGATGAGGGATAAACCAGTTGAGCTCATCCATAGTTAAGCCTGCTTGATCAAGCAATTGTAGTGAATACTGAGACATTGTTTTGACTGCATTTTTGAATACAGTTTGACCAACCATAACAACATCTTTCACTTGGTTTTTTTCTAACATGTCATGGGTAACTTCGTTAGCACCAGCTCCATTAGGCATGGCGAGAGAATCAAGCTTAGATGAATCAGAACCTAAGATAGAACCTAGAACTTCTGAAGCTTCACCTTCACCAGCTCTGGTTAATATTGTTGCACCGGCAGCATCTCCAAACAAAACAGAAGTTCCTCTATCAACAAAACTATTAAAGTTTGACGTTTTTTCAGCTCCAATCAGAAGGATATTTTTATAAGCACCAGTTTTAATAAGATTATCAGCTAAAACAAAACCATAAAGATAGCCAGAGCAAGCTGCATTTAAATCTAAGCTTGGACATTTATTATTGATTCCCAGTTTTTCTTGTAGGCGAGAAGCACTATTAGGAAAAAAGTAATCAGGTAGTGTGACTTGATAAAGAATGAAGTCAATATCATCTGGAGATATACCCGCTTCTTCAATGGCCATCTTGGCAGCGGCCGTTGCCATATCAACATTGAGCTCATCTTTTTCTGCAAATCTTCTTTCTTTAATTCCAGTTCTTTCAGTTATCCACTGATCATTGGTATCCATGATTTTTGCAAAATCATCGTTGGTCATAATTTTTTTAGGGTGGTATTTTCCTGTTCCTGCAATTTTGGTTTTAAATAGGGACATGGTAACTTCCTTTGTGACTAAAAAAAAAGCTTTCCATAAAGGAAAGCTTTTCGTTTATTTTTTGAGATTTTATTAACTAATTATGAGTTTGAAAACCCTATTCGGCATCATCAGTTGCTTCAACAGCTTTAATCTTGATAATCTCGCGACCTTTATAAGTCCCACAGCTTGGACATGCTTTGTGAGGAAGAGTTAAGTCTCCACAATTAGGACATGACATAGGGTGTTTTCTGTAAAGCTTGTGGTGCTGTCCAGCATGTCTCAATCCTTTACGAGAAACGGATGTCTTTTTCTTAGGTACTGCCATAATAGTTCTCCAACTAAAAATTGTGAGCAAAATAAATAACGTAAACGCAGCGCTTTGCCAAGTAAGTTTTTTTAAAATAAAGGCCAGAGAAAAAACTATAATATTAGCTAGTTAGGAGCCTAAATGGCCTTATTGAACGTTCTCAGGTGTCTCGGCAGTGGGATAGGGGTCAATATTGAGAAAGATTTGTTCATGAAAGGTCTCTTTTAAATCAACACTCCCTCTGTTTTGGAAATAAAGCTCATACACGTCATGATCAATAAAAATCTCAGTGAGTTCTCTGTATTCCTCATCATCTTTAAAGCTTTCATTGAGGAAGCAGGCCTGAAATTGAAAATGAACAATATCTTTGAGCGGGGTAAGAGTTTTGACACATTCAGTAGCAAAAGTTCCATTAATATCAGCTTTAATCAATACAAATTCTCCATATTGACCTAGGTGCTTTTTTTCTATTTTCAGATTCAAATTAAGCTCAGTTTCAGAGAGCTTTTGCTCTTCGTTTGCCTCAGAAGCTTTCTCATTGAGTTCAATTAAAAGTTCTTTAAGCCACTGGCTATTATCTTTATTTAATTTGAATTCATCCATAACGTTTGGTGGAATATGTGACAATTTCACAATTGCTGAGATGTCATTTTCTAAGTAGTTATAGGATCGTTTTTGCATTGAAGGGCAATGTATAAGATTCGAAATATGTTGGCAATAACTGGAGAGACTTTTTATTCCAGAGGTGATTATATGGCTTTATGAGCAAATACATAATTTCTGGTTTACCGTGTTCTGGAAAAACCTCTTTATTAAATGATTTAAAAAAAAGAAGCTCTTTTAATCAATTCAAATTTTATGACCTGGATAGCTTCCTTGAGGAAAATATACTTAAAACCACTATTTCTGATTATGTTAATTCAAACGGATGGGATTTCTTTAGAGAGAAAGAAGGCCGTGCTTTGGAGGAGTTGCTCAATATAAAAGGCCCCGCTTTTATTGCTTTAGGAGGGGGAGCGCTGAATGAAAACATACTTAAGTTGGGTTATCCGGTGCTTTGGATTCAAGCGAGTTTGGATACATGCTGGGATCGCATGAAAGATGATGAAACCAGACCTCTTCGAAATTTAGGTGAAGAGGCAGTGAAAGCCATTTTAAAAGACCGATTGAAATTGTCGGAAAATGTAAATATTCACATTAAATTACCGCTTAAATTAGAAGAATTCTGTAAAATATTGAATCTTTCACTACAAGAGCAAGAAAAGGGCCATATATTGGGCCAATAATAGGCAAGGATGTCGCATATTCTTGTCAAATTTGCTGTGGCAAGCAATAATAAAGTGTGCTCATAGGGGCAAAATCCTGAGGGCTTTTGTCTTTATTATAATTCATAGGATGTGGACATGGAGTCAAAGTCAGAACAAAAAAAAGAATTAACTGTCGCTCTTCTTTTTAAAGATATTAAGAAGGCCCGTGATATATCAGTTATCTTAAGAGAATTTTCAATTTTTGGACATTTTTATCAAGACCTTGATCAATTTTGGGTTGATGTGAAAGATGAAATGCCAGACTTGGCCATTGTTGATTTACAAATGATGAGTCATGAAGAAATAAGACTTAAAAATCATCCTCTGGTGCAAGAAGAAAAACTTCCTTTAGCTTTTTACTATAGTGACGAGACTTCACCTCTTATTCGCTCAACTTTTGGAATTTTAAATTTTGGACATATTAGAGAAGAGCATGACCATCGTGGCCAGATAGAGCAAATTCTTAGAAGGCGTGAAGAGCATGTGCGACTTAGAGAACAATCAGAAATTTTAGAAGAGAGGATCTCTCGTTTAAGAAAAAGAAATGCTAAAGTCATCTCAGAAATTTTTGATATTAAAAATGTAACCTCTCAACAACAATTAGCATTAAAAATAGGACAAGAAATTGATAAAAATTTAGAGCAATCAAGTTTTGTTGAAAGCCTTGGAACTGTTTTTGCTGACTGGAAAGAAATTCATAAATTTTCTGTTTATGAGCTTAATGTGAAAAAAGAGCGTTTGATTAGTTCCGACATACTGACAGGAAAATATATCAAGCTTCCCTCTCTTTTTTTAGGAGAGAAAATTGAAAATGGTATTGAAGGTTTTGTAACTAATATGGCCACCCAAGTGGCACGAGATATTATTGGCAAAGGGGTCAAAGTTCTTCAAGTCAGAGGTGAGGCCCAAAAAATAAAAATGCTGCTTGTTCTTGAAATTAACGAAGACAAGTTTGAAGGCTTTTCTTGGCCATTATTTGAAATGATTTTAAGTGGAATCTATTCTCGAACTCAGATCGGAGTGCAAGAAACAGAAACCCTTAAAGATGAAATCCCTTCTTGGGACTTATTTTCTTTTGTTGATCAAATTGTCAAAGACAATAAAGCCAAAGAATATAGAGTGAGCCATATTTCTTTTGATAGTATTTGCTCCGTTGTAAAATCTAAACCAAACAACCGCTTTTTTTGGAGAGCTTTTTATAAAGAGTTTAATTTTGAATTAGCTAAAATTGTATCAGGTAATGGACTACTTTCTTACTTTGGAACTCGCTCTTTGATTATTGTGACTCCTCATGAGAAAGCACAAGAGGTTCATTCTAAATTAAGAAAAATGATTTCTCAATTTCCTTACTATCGATTCTTTGAAGACTCGGCTTTGGTTGTTGGAAAAGAAGTCACTCCAAGCATTAGAGTCATCACTGCAAGCTCCGCTAATATCCTTCGTCATATTGATAAAGAGTATGATGAATTAGAATCGGCCATTGAAGTTTCAAGTCAGAGGGCCGCAAGGATAATGTCTCAGACAGAAGTTTAATGTATGCGAACAGGTAGTTGCCTTAAAGTTGAGCTTAAAAACTTGGCCTTTAATTTTAATGAGCTAAATAAACTATCTCCAAAAGAAATTATTTTTATGGTTAAGGCCAATGCTTATGGGCATGGGCTTGTTCCTATTTCGCAATATTGCTTGCAAGAGAATCTATGCTCTGAGTTTGGATGCGCTTCCATTGGAGAGGCATTAGAACTACAAAAGTATTTGGAAGGTGAGTATAAGATCTGGGTCTTTTCAGAAACAAGTATTGAAGACCCTCATTATTCTCAGCACTATAGTGAAAAACTTATTCCCGTTATTCATCATTTTTCTCAATTAGAGCATTTTTTGAAATTAAAGAACGTCCCATTGGCGTTTAAGTTTAATACGGGGATGAATAGACTAGGGATTGAAATCAGCGAACTAGAGCAAGTGATAGATATACTGAAGAAGAATAATCGAAAAAATATTTTTCATTTAATGAGTCATTACTCAAGTTCTTACACTCCTAATACAAACAGAACTCAAAAACAATATGAAGAGTTTAGCTTAATTGAAAAAGAGCTACGTGCCGCCGGGATTGAAATAGAGCAAAGCTCTCTGGCCAACTCTGGCGCCATTGAAAGGGGATTCATTCAAAAAGAGAGTCACATAAGGCCAGGTCTTATGCTTTATGGTCCAACAAGTTTAATTCCAGAGCAGAGTAAGTGGCAGGGGAAAATATTATCTGAGTTGAGAACTCATTTTATAAAAGTCGCTCCAATTGAAAAAGGAACCCCAGTTGGCTACGGCGGTCATGTTTGCCATGAGAATGGAGTCCTAGGGATTATTCCGCTGGGCTACGGAGATGGAGTTTTGACTTTTTATCAGGGAGCCGAGTTTCAACATAAAGAGTTTCGGGCCAAAGTTTTGGGCCGAGTGAATATGGATCTTATTCAAATATTTCTACCATTTAATGCCATGGGAAAAGTTCAAATGGGAGATGAGCTAAAGCTTTGGACCCATGAGCAACAAGATATCTTAAGTCTTTCTAGTCAAATGAGAACAATTCCTTATCAGCTTTTTTGTGCGCTTACTCAAAGATTACCTCGAGTTTATCAATAGTCTTTCAAATCTCTTTCGTTTGAACTAATATGATGACACTATGAGTGAATTGAAACTGCGAACTCGCAAATTTGCTGAGCAAAATATTGAGAATTTAGGTCACAGCGTGATTCAGACTTTAAATGGTCTGGGCCGTTTTTCCTATTTCATTTCACGTGTCTTGTATTGGTCATTTAAACCACCACTGCGCATGCATCTGTTTATTAATCAAATGTATTTTATCGCCAATAAAAGTTTTTTTATTATTTGCTTGGTTTCTGTTTTTACAGGAGCTGTTTTTGCATATCAAACGTACCTGGGTTTTCAAGGGCTCGGTTTTGATTCTTTTATTGGACCAGTTGTGGCCATCTCTTTGGCCAAAGAATTGGCCCCTGTTTTATCTGGATTAGTTATTGCTGGTCGTTGTGGAGCTGCTATGGCAGCGAATATTGGAACAATGAAAGTTACTGAACAAGTTGATGCTCTTGAAGTGATGGGAATTAACTCTTACCAATATTTGGCCGCACCAAGAGTTGCCGCTGCCGTATGCAGCCTACCTTTATTAGCGAGTATTTTTTTACTCGTTGGTAATATGGGCTCATGGCTTATTGGGGTAAAAGTTTTAAAAATTGATGAGATTACTTATTTGCAAAAAATCCCTGAATTTATGGATATGACTGATATTGTGGAAGGTCTTATTAAGGCCACGGTTTTTGGTTTTTTGATTGCGATGATTGGAACTTATCATGGTTTTCAAGTTAAAGGTGGAGCAGAAGGTGTTGGACGTGGCACCAATATGGCAGTGGTTTGGGGAATGGTTATTGTCCTTATTGTGGATTTCTTCTTAACCAGCTTTTTGGCGGTGGTCTTGTGATTCATAACTCAGAGTACGCCATCGAATTTAATCATTTAACCAAACGCTTTGGTGAACACACGGTTTTGAATCATTTGGATTTTAATATTCATAAAGGAAAAATTACCACCATTCTAGGTTTTTCAGGCGCGGGGAAATCAACGCTATTAAAGCATATTTTAGGACTGCTTTTTCCCACTGAAGGTGAAGTCGTAGTTTTAGGCCGGGATCTTTCTCACTTAAGCGAACTGAAACTACGAGAGTTTCGTAAAAAGTTTGGAATGCTTTTTCAATACGCGGCCTTATTTGATTCAATGAGCACTTTTGAAAACATTGCTTTTCCTTTAAGAGAATTTACAAAGTTAAGAGAGCTTGAAATAGAATCAAAAGTTTTAGCATTAATGGAATCAGTGGGACTAGAAGGACACGCAACTTATAAGCTTCCCTCTGAGTTGTCTGGTGGTATGAGAAAAAGGGTTGGGCTTGCTAGAGCTCTTGCTCTCGAGCCTGAAATTATGCTCTATGATGAACCAACCACGGGACTCGATCCAATAACAACGAGAATGGTTAATGATTTGATTAAAGAAACCAGTGAAAGAAATAAGCACAAGAGTATGACCTCGGTAATTATTTCACATGATGTTGACGCAACGCTTCGCATTTCCGATTACGTGGCCTTCCTAGAGAAGGGACATGTGGTTGAACACTTGCCCACGGAAGAATTTAGAAAGTCTGAGAATCCTATCATTAGAAGATTTCTTGAGTTATAATATCAAATAGTATTTAATAGTATGACCATTTTTGACTTTGTGCGACGAGGGGTCGTAATTGAATGAATTAAAAGTTGGGCTGATTACCCTGGCCGCAATTGCAAGTACTGTTTTTATATCACTGAAGGTAACTTCAAATCAGTCTGGTTTTGGGACTTATCATCCCTATAGAACAATTGTAGCTGACGCGTCTGGTATTTTTAAAAAAACTCCCATCAGGGTTGCTGGTATTAATGCCGGCCATATCAAGTCCATTGAACTTCAAGGAACACAAGCACTTATTACTTTTGAAGTCATCGAAGATGTTATTGTCACAAACAAGTCCATTTTGAAAATAAAAACCGTAGGTTTCTTGGGCGACAAGTATTTAGACATCTACCTTGGAGAAGGTGGAGAAGGAAGGCTTGCTGACATGGCCATGGTTCCCTCTCAAGCAGGAGGTGGAATTGAAGATGTAGCAAAAGACTTCAGTGAAGTGTTAGCTGATGTAAAAATCGTTGTGAAAAATATTAAAGAGTCCTTAATTGATGATGATAAGAAAAGTGTCGTCAAAAAGATTATGCAAAATATTAAGGACATTACAGAAGATATTAAGAAAGTTTCAGGCACGCTTAAAGATAATGATCAGAATATTGAGCGAATAATCAAAAATGTAGAGAGAGTTTCAGAGCAGTTGGCTTACGAGACAGATCGCATGGAATCTGATTCGGCCATGAGTAATCTCGCGCCAATGATGAAAGATGCGAGAAAATCAGTTGAGGATTTAAAAGAAATTATTGCAGATGTGAAAGCAGGAAAAGGAACTGTGGGAAAACTCTTGCGTGATGAAGAAGTCATTGATCAAGTTAACCAAACCTTGTCGGGGGTTAATAGGCTCGTAAATAGAATTAATAATATCGAAGCAGAATTGGCATTATACTCTGGAGTCAATTCGGATAGTGGCTCACATACTCAGTTTGATATCGATCTTTATCCAGGGCCTGAAAGGTTTTTTAGACTAGGGGTTGTTATTAACAGTTTTGGAGCTCAAGTTGAAGATGACAAAACTCAAACGGTTACAACAGGTGGAGTCACAACGGTGACTCAGGCCCAAGAGGTTGATAATAATGCTGTTAAATTCAACTTGCAAATTGCTCGAAAGGTTCAGCGTTGGGGTTTTAGAGCGGGATTATTTGAAACTACCGGTGGGCTGGGAGTTGATTACGAAATTCCACATATGGGGATGAAGTTTTCTTCAGAGGTCTTTGATTTTAGAGATGAAGGCAATCCTCGTTTAAGACTATTCTCTGAGTTTAGATTATGGGGTGTTTTCTATACCCAGCTTAAAGGAGAAGATCTCATCTCAGATAGTAGTAACCAAAGTTTCACTGTTACAGCTGGTCTCAAATTTACAGATCAAGATCTAGCATCCTTAATCGGACTTATGGCCAACTAATGCTCTCGAGTATAGGTCTTTCTTTCTTGCATGAACTCCAAAAATTGAATATTGTTTAAGTATATGGAAAAGAACTGGTTAATCAGAACAAAAAATAATCATATATTGGGCCCTGTTTCCAAAGAAAAGCTTTTAGAGCTTTATAGTAATGGTTCTATCAAGGCCGAAGATGAAGTGACATCTGGTAATGGTTATTGGTTTTTTATTCGAGAAAAAGATTTAGTTGATAAATATTTGTTCGGTGGAGAAGCTCAGGGTTTTAACCCTGTGAGTGAAGCCGACGACGTTGTTGGTGACAATGCCTCAAATGAAGCATTTGATAATGATATACCCAATACGCAAGTGATAGATATAAATCAGCTAAAAGGTGAGGATGCGCTCGGTGCATCTGAATTTACCGAAGAAAGCTACTCTGAAGATTCAGAGGAAAAAAAAAACTGAACTTCTAGAGAAACAATATTTAAAATCCATTGAAAATGACGAAGTAAATGCTCATGTTGATGGGGTGCTTGAATCTGAAAGTGAGCAACAAGGTCTTTCAGCAGAAGAAAGTGAAGTTACCATTGATGATAGTCACTTAGAAGTCATTCAATTAGATACAAAAAGAGATCTTAGCGATTATCTACTTTTTACGCTTTCTGCTATCTTACTCGTATTGGCCATCATTGCTTTTTATTATAGAAATCCAATACTCAAATATTTCATCTCAGGAATTATTGTTCCTACCGTTTATGCTCAAAGTACTGACCCAACTGATTCGTTGGTTAAAAAAAAAAGATATTTGAGTTAGAAGAGATCAAAAATCAGCAATATAGTTTAATCCCGAGCTATGATATATGGGGATTCTCTCTTGAGGCAGAGCTGCCAAGTAATATTGAAGCATGTGATATTGTTACATCGTTACCTTTTAGAATTTCATTATTTTTAGTTCCTAAAATTGATAAAGAATTAAGGATAAAGATTGGAGGGTGTTTAACGGAGAAGTTTAAAGACCCTCAAACTTTGTATGTCTTTAAAAATAATCTAAAAATCCCCATTCAATCCACTGGTCAGAACCTAGAGAATATAAAGAGCCTAAGTCTTAACCAGAAGGAACCTGAATGGAAGAAGGCTTTCTTAGAAAAAAGTTTGTTAAAATTATCTCAAAAAAATAAGAATGAAAAAATAAGTATAATGGCTACGATTCTCAAAAACCTTGCTGATGACGATAGTCTTCCTTCATCTTTACTGAAAGCTTACTTTTATCTCCATATTAAAAATATGGGTAAAGTGAATGAGTATCTGGATAGGATTTATCGTTCAGAGCCATTGACCCACTTTATCGAGCTGGATTCGTCTAATTTTAATAATTCGGAGAAAAAAGAAATTCAAGAGAAATTTTTTGAAATACTCAATTTTATTATCGATGAACTTGATGAGCCAACATATTATAATATGCTTAAAATAGTTGTTGCGAGATTTTTTGAATTTAATGGGCGTAAAGAATTTGCAGAGAAATTTGACGTCGATTATTCATTACAAGAAATTCGAAATATTATTAAATCGCCAAACAAAGGGCTTCGTTATCCTTCCGTTTGGTTCCCTTTACTTTATCAACGAGTAAATTTTGCAGAGGCCATAGAATATCTTGAACTAAGTTTAAATTTTCTCAATTTAGATGAGATGCTTGGCGAGATAATGTGGCTTTTTCAAGTGTATCTTCCAAGGGATGAAAAAATACGTGAAAAAATTATTAGTAAATTAATAGAGTTTGAAAAATCAAGTAGTATTAAACATAGAGAACTCTATTTTAGGCTTCAAGAAAATGAAAAGATTAGAAGCATTCTTATTAAAAGAGGGCATACGAAACCGATTTTTACCCAGCAAAGACAGTTCTATCGAAATTTAATCAATAACGGCCATGCTGTTTACTATAGTCTATATCGGTTACTAAAGCTGGGAGACAATCAAGATGCATACTTTCTCTGGATAACTATTTGAAAGATTATTCCCAGCCTGATTTTTATAAATTTAATGAAGACTCAATAGAATTAGTAAATTTAGTTACATCCGAGATGAAGGACATATTAACCCCAATAAGCTTATTAGATATGGGAGCTGGTTGTGGAGTGCTTGGATATGAAGTGAGTAGAAAAATTGTAGTAAGCAGCCTCTCTTTGTTGGAATACCAAGAGGAGTTTATCCCTTTTATTAAAAAAAATGAATGCTTTAGTAGGGCCACTAGTATTCAAATTGTGTCTGATACTTTTTCTCGTTTTTATCCAACACAGACCTACTCTTTAATCGTTTCAAACCCTCCATTTTATAATAAAGAAAATTTTAGAGTATCTCCTAATTTGAATCGAAGTATTTGCCGGGCTTTTATGGTTGATTCATTTAGTGATTGGTTAAATTGCTTGCTAAGGTCCTTGTCTTCTAATGGCACAGCTTTTTTTGTGATCGATTGTTCAATGAAAAGTGATTTATTGAGCTTAATTGAAGATAAAGCTGAGGTGAGGTTGCTAAAAGAGAAGAAAGATTCTTTATTTTTTTATTTAAGAGCGTTGTAAGTAGAGAGAGACCAATATCTCTTTGAGTTCTTCATCTTCTATGTCAGAAAACTCTTCTTTTGCTTCAAAGAGTTTTTCCCTGTAATGAGGGTCGAAATTATGCTTACTCTTATTTATAGTTTTAGGAACAGCTTCTTCTTGAAGCAGTTTTTTTTCAAAAAAAGAGCTCGAAGTTTGGAAGCGTAATGTTTTAATAAATGTTTTCAGTGTAGGGTAAAGTTTAATAATTTGTTTTTTAATATCTTCGGCCAAAAAACTTAGTTCTTGAGAGTATATGGAATGCTTTGTAAGTATGGTAAGGCTTCCGTTCGTAATTTTAAGTGGATAGGTATTTGCAGCTAAAGTAGGGCCTACAATCTGCTGCCAGTTACTAATTAGCTGAAGAAAGTCAAAGGAGTCCTGGTACTGGTAGGAGCGTCCTGAATAGCTTGATTTTTTTGACGCAGGTTTATGCCCCAGAATGTCATTGAGTGATTTGAACATGAAAGGCAGTATACTCAATAATGTACTCTTGAGAAGTATTTTATCTATTGAAGGCATAAAGATTTCGTACTACTAATATAGTCTATGAAGTTTCAGGGCCTTTTATTTATTTTTTTGCTAGTTAATTGTGCAGGGTATAATGTTAAGAGCAAAAATAATCCTCTTCAGCAGTATGGGATTAGTAAGCTCGCAGTTCCTGCTTTTTATAATCAAAGTAATATTCCACATGCCTCGCCCGTTTTTACCAGAGAACTGATTACTTTTTTAAGGCAATTCAAGGGGCTCGAAGTTCAAAATGAACTTAATGAAAACTCTGATGCCGTTTTAATAGGAATTATAGAGTCTGCAGATAAGTATAAGCATACGGTTACGAGTGTTGAAAACCGGGTCACATCAGATATTGCTCCCAATGCAATCTCTGAAACTCAAAGAGGTGAATTTTATATACCTGCGATTACTCAAGTGAATCTGAAAGTGCGTTTTATTTTACTCAAGAGACCAACTTTAGAGATGATTGAATTTGTGAAAAAAGATATAGCAAAAAGTATAAAGTATTCTGAGAATATTATCTTTAACCAAGAAGTATCATTATCAGACTCATTTAACAGAGAGATTTTTGACTCTGAGGCCAAGAGAGTAAATGCTACTCAAAATAGAAAGGCCCTGCAGAGAACAGTAAGAGACTTGGCCTTTGCTGCCAGAGATAGTTTTAGTGAGTTAGTTCTATATGTATTCTAAGTGGAAAATTTGGGATTTTTTTAAAGGCCGAAGCAATAGCGTCGAAGCTGAGAATAAAGGTGTGCACGCTTTCAAAGTATTTGAACCTAAAGTTCAGCAGTATATAAAAGATGCACTTTCTCCAAGCCTTGTTGTGGAAAGGCCTCGTATTGAAGTAGGTGCTGATGTTTCTTTATCGCAACTTGAAAACTGTTTTTGCGGATTGAGCTTATTTGGTACAAAAGAAGTTTTTATTGTTATTGATGCTCAGAACCTCTCTTCTGATGTTCAAAAATATATCACTTCAAGTATTAATGTTTTCTCAGATGGGCATCTTATTCTTTTCTTCCAAGAGAGCACCAGTTTCTACAAGCAATTAGTAAAAGAAGATGCCTGTTTTTCGATTGAAATAGAACCACCTTTTTTCTGGGAGTTTATTAAGTTATTTGATTTTTTATGTGAAAGAAAGGGGGTGACCTTTTCTTATGACGCCAAAAACTACTTTGTGGAATCAATTAACCCTTCATTATTAGATTTTGACTTTGCAATCGATACCTTGATTATTAATTTCCCTCAGCAGCGAAACTTTGAGAAAAAGCATATTGATGAAGTTTTAAGCAGTTCTAAATTTGATCAATTTAAGTTGGCCACAGTATTGTCAGAGAGGAAAATTAAAGATTTTTATGAGATTCTTCTCTCGGAGCAATTGAGTTTTGATGAGTACCGGACATTATTTTCTTTTTTGCAATCTCACCTTATTCGCTTAAGTGATCCGGGTTATGCTCAGAAAAAAAATCGCCTTTCAAAATATGATAAAGAGATAATAGGACTTTCAAGAAAATGGAATTTAGATCAGCTACAAGGGTTCATTTCATTATTTTCTAATTGGGAAATTCTTTCGAAAAAAAGGGATGTTTCATTGAACTTAAAAATTCGCAGAGAGTATTTTAAGGTTTGCTATCCCTTATCTCCTAGTTCTTGAAGCTTTTTTCTTAGTGCCTCTTGATTTTACATCAAAAGAAAAGCAATCCTCTTTCTGAATGGAGTGGTAATAATCGGCTTCATCAACTAATATTTTTGCTGTTGTTTGTTCTACCGCACAGATTTCAACTCTGACTCCCTCTGATTTAAGGTGGGCCACTAATTCAACATAATCAGAATCTCCTGAGAGAATAATAATAGCATCGACCTTGTTGGCCAATTGAGTGGCCTTAATAGACAAAGGAATATCAGCTGACTTATGGCAAGGAATGACTGAGCCGTGGTAATCATTATGAAGGCGTTCAGCAAGTTTGCTGGATATATTTTTCCCTTCTCTGAAGTAGATGAGCCTATTAAGTGCTCTATTTCCAAGGATCCTGGGGATTAATTCGTTGAAGTTAATCATTAAATTGTCATCTCCATAAAGGCCATGAAGACTTTTTTCTATGTTATTTCCATCAATTAAGATGGCCACTGATTGGCTGATATTGACCATAATTCCTCGCTAGTTCCAGTCTGACACTTTGATTTATAAAGAAGTGTTTATGCAATAACTTACTAGAGTGGCATTATGCCACTATGGCGGTTGTTACACACTTCGCGCATTGTCTAACTTATTGAAATTTTATAACTGGCCGACTGTTTGACCACTCCTTTTGTATGTATTTACAATTACTTGGAAAGTTCTACTTACATAAGATGCGGCACGAAATTTGCATATAAAAGGCCATTAACCAAATGGATTTTGGAGAAGTGTAATGAAATTGCTCTTAATTGGAGCCTATATTCTGGCGTTTGCCTCAATTTCATCTGCCCAAAAGGGTGAGCAACTTGCGATCCATTTCAGTGAAAAAGGTATTAGTGAACTTTTAGATAAGACACTAAAAACAATAGAAGTTGGGGATGCCAATGAACTTAAAATTCATTTATTGAATAGCTCTGCCAGTTCAAGCGTTGAACTAGAGTCAATTGAAGGGGCCAACAAGGAAGTTCTTAATGCTTTAACACCTTTTGACATGAATAGGCCGCTAGTTAAACTTTTCTACGAAATGTCTGATGTTTACGTAAAATCGGATTTATCTAAGTATAAATTTAATACCGTCCGGGAAAATGGGCAGGACTATATTATCGCAACAGTAACTCTTAATAACTCGAAGGTGGGTATTCCTTCTTTAAATATTTGCGATGATAAAGATAAGATAGAAGTTTATGATAAACAAACTGGGCAGTGGAGAGATATATGCCGCTCTCTTCAGGCAAGTACTGTTGAAAATATCGTACTTTCGCAGCAAGGAACTCCCCTTATTTTTAAAGCAAAATTCAAAGTTGATTTGAATCAAAACTCACAAAAAATAAAAATGGTTTCGCTGAATTCTAATATGGATAATGTACAAGGCTCCAAGTTGATTAAAGTGGAAGACTTTCAACTGACAAGCTTAGAGGATCAGCAAATCGTTCTATCGAAAGAATTAGACGGTATGAAAGAATCGGTCAGTTTTTCATTGGAAGATACTTTTAAAGAAATTTTACTTTCAGATGAAGTTTTTGATGAGCTTTCAGAGAGAGTTTTAAAAGAACTTGAAAAGTCTGTTTCTCAGAACCTCTCTGTGATTATTAATAACTCATTAGAGTCTCTTTTTGAATCGTTGAACTCAAAACTGATTGAATCAAACTTAGAACTTAAAGAAGAAACACAAATTACAATAGAAGAAAAAGAAGATGAAAGTACATCATATCTAGATGCCTTGGCCCGAAACTTATTAAGAGATTCTACTTCTGTTCAGCAAGAGTTTGATCATAAAATGAGAGTTAAAAATGGGAAGCTTCCAATGGGAGCTATTTTTGAACAAGTCCTTTCTCAAATTAATGGTCTCAAGTTAAATTTAAAAAGAACAGGGGTCAATACTCAAACAGGAACCGATTTAACTCTCTTTTATGATGTAGATGTGGAGACGGCGGATACTTCTTATGAAGGAAATGAATTTATCAATACTGTTGAAGACATTCACCAAATACCTCCCGTCGATTTTTATGAATGTAAAACAGACTATGATATGGGCATTTCAGTAAGTGAACCACTTATCAACTCCGTACTAGAACTTGGGGATGAGCTTGATATTTATAATGAGCTTATTCAAAAAAATACATTTGCGGATGAGTTAGCGCTAGATAGAGTTCGTGCCTTTTTCATACCAGCGAGTGAAGCAGATAATGGAATTGCTCGCATTGATATTGTTGCCGATATCTCTATCTTAATGAGTAAGTCTAGTTGGAAAGGAACGGCCGCAGAGAGATTCACAAACTCTGATGGCTTTTGGACGACAATGGAAGGCCACAAATGGAAATTTAAGGCCATGGGGCAGGCCCTTAAAGCACTGGTTCAAACTGGATGGAAAAGTAAACAATCAGAAGACAAAGTTCGTGATTATTCTGAACTTGGTGATTATTTTTATGATGAAGCTGTGACTTTTAAAACACCACTTGAACTTCAGTATGAAATTCATGATAGCGAGAATGGACAAGTCTTAGTTCCAAGAAACCCAATAGATGAGGATGGGAATTTTAAGAATACTCATAATAGCTATCATTCTAATTTAGATAAAAAAAGCTCTGCTGTTGTTAAAGGGCTTAAGAAAACAATTTCAGAACTATACAATAAGATAGATGAACAAACTCAAGAGCCTGCAGGGCTTGGAAAGGTATACCCAGTGGATTTATCCTTTTTAAAGAACCAAACAAACAACGTATTAGAAGGCAAAAAAATAGAAATTCAAAGTTCGGGCCATATGATTCTCTATATTGATATCCATGAAGACAAGCTCTTTGAAAAAAATGGGCAAGAAGGTGTACAGTGAAATTATTTTTTACTTTAATACTCATTACTTCTCTATGTTTTGCTGCTTCAAAACGACAAGACATTATTGTAGATGCGAATACTGATAAAATTATGGGGGCCTTTGTTTTTGATAAGATTAATACTTATATGAAGAACAATTATGGAACAAACCTTCTTCAAGGGAATTACCAATATGATATTGAAATTATTGAAAGAGTAGTAGACCACCTGAATAAGAAAGATAGACAGTTTATTGAATCATTAGCGGGAGAGTTTGATAAGGAAATTAAGTATTCACCGCGTTCGTTGCTGAAGAACTTCAAAGATTTAAGGATGAGAATTTCAATTAAAGATATTGAGTATAAACTTAGTTCTCTATCTCCTGATTTTACATTTCAGAAAGCAAGTTCTGATGGTTTTACCTTTAGAGGCAATTTTAAATCAGAGAACGTAAAAATAACATTTGAAGAAATTCACTTTTCCCTTGAAATACCTGTTGATTGTATAAAGTATGAAACAATTGGGACGAAAGAGTGTTCAGATGAAAAAGAGCAACTTTATTGGGGACCAGAGTTTATTTTGAAGAGACCTTCAATTCAAACAAAAAGAGAAAAAGAAGAACCATTATTAGAATTTGACTCTCTTTTTAAAATTGTCTCTATTAATGAACATGAATTGGCCCCACAGATAGAGGAGATTAATTTTGCTCCACTGGTCAAATTTATGCAAGATTATAAAGAAAGAATTCACTTTTCTTTTAACCCAGAGAAGATGGTTATTCCAACCTTTAGTATGCAGGTACTGAAAACAAAGGTAGACCTTTTACACCAAGATATTTCAAAAGAAAATATAAAAATCTTTGTTGCTAAAAATGAAGAGAGAATTAGAGACATTTTAGTCCACCAGATCGAAGAGAAACTATCAGGGGATATCAATGAAGATGATGAGCATGCAATAATTGAAGAGAAAAAAGATAAGTTAGTAGAGTCGGATGATTTTCCATCAATTATTAAGAAGAATATTGAAAAGATGAGATTTGAAAGAGACTACCTGATGAGCTCAGAAGACTTTGCCAGTTTATTAAGAATTGAAGAGCTACTAGGGGATCCATTTGATGAGAGAGTTAAGCTTGTTCTTCCAAATTTTTTATGTATATCAGATCGGTATATAAATGAACTTAAGGAATTAAATGAACGGCGCCTTTTTTTAGAGCAAAAGCTACAGGAAGAAACAGTGGCCTCCGATAAGAAAAGTGTCATTGAGGGTCTTCAAAAAGAAAAAGAAGAAGTGATTGAGCAATACCGCTATATGGCCGATTTATGTAAAGTCGAGGATAAAAAAAGATATAAAAAAACTAATGGAGAAACTTCAACTAAGCCAGAGGTTGAACAAAACGGTGAATTTGATTTTAATTTATTTGAAAGTGAGGAAGGGTTAAAAATTAGTGTAACTTCTGGAATGATGAATAATATTCTTCAAATGACTTATGATGCGGGTCTTTGGGGCGATATTTTTAATGATAAAACGGGTGCCATATTGGGAGATCAAGGAATGAAAGTTTTCTTTAATCAAAATGTATCTTTAGCAGATACAGCAAAAACAGCAGTTGATCTTTATATGGATCTTATTTATTACGATATAAATGGATTAACAAAATTTATGTTGGGTCTATCAGGAGAACAAGAATCTCAAAACTATAAGGAACCGAAATTCGCTCGTCCAGAAGCCAGGGATTATGCAAACCTGGTAGAAAAAGGGAAGGTGATAAGATTTCCTGTTCACATGGAAGTAAGTGCACGTTTCGAATGAAGAGAGCAAAACTTAAAGCCAATTGATGAGGCCCCACTAGATGATGATAATAGCCGTTATGAATCAGCTTGTTATGATACAGCAGGGGCAATAATAACAGGGCCCGTTCCTTACTTTGTATTTAAAATAGAAGCGATTCCTACTATTGCTAAGAATGAGTCGGGTGACTTTATTAACCAAGGACAGCTTTTGAAAGGGATTACACGGAAAATTGGAAACAATGTATCTATGGAAATGCCAAGTAATATTCATAAATTAAATTTTAAGAAGAAAGTTGTTGGCGAAATTGATTCTTTTTTCTCCCAATATATTGGAAAAGATGTTCTTCCCATTAAGTATTGTTCTTTAAGAGGTCTGAAATTAGAAAACTTAAAGTTTAAGGTACTAGGAGATGGTAGGCTTACAGTAGTCTTTCCTACTGATAAGTAGGAAGCTGCCAATTAATAGTCCCAATACCCTTGTTTTTTAAAAAATTATTTGTTTTAGAAAAAGGGCGCGAACCATAAAATAAATGGGCCGAGAAAGGAGAAGGATGAGCACTCTCAATAACTAGATGTTTTCTTCTATCTACTTTTGCTGCTTTTTTTTGAGCATCTCGTCCCCAGAGGATAAAAACCAGGTTCTCTTTTTTTTCATTTAAGACTTCAATCACTTTGTCAGTAAATATCTCCCATCCTTTTCCTCGATGAGAGCCAGCTTTTGACTTCTCAACAGTTAAGACACTATTAATCATGAGAACTCCTTGTTGGGCCCAGGCTTCGAGGAATCCATGCTCCACTGGTTTGATGCCTGTATCGGCTTGAAGTTCTTTATAAATATTTTTCAAAGAAGGAGGCGGACGTACTCCTTTTTTGACTGAAAAGCATAATCCGTGGGCCTGGCCTGGACCATGATAAGGGTCTTGGCCAATGATAATAACCTTGGTTTTATCAAATGGGGTGTAATTAAAAGCGCTAAAAATTTCTTTTCTGTGAGGGAGAATATCTTTACCTTGCTCGAGTTCTTGCTTGAGAAAAAGCTTCAGTTTTTTCATATAGCCTGCAGTGAATTCGCCTTTTAAGTTTTCTTTCCAGCTTTTCTCTATTTGAATATTGCTCATATGGAATTCCCTAGCATAAGAAGGATAAGATAGACAAAGTTAACGCAAGCTTTGAGCCGCTGCAAATTTTCTTGCTTCGATAATAATTTCTCTCAGGCTTAAACTGCCTGTATAATTTCCAAAAAGACAAATGCCTTTTGGTAGTTGTGATTTTATTTCATCAACAATCTGAATTCTTTGATAATTGTAAACAGGTATCCCTTTTTCCCAAACCTGTTCTTCTGCTTCTAGTATTTTAAGATTAGGACTGAGTTTTAAAAGGTTTTCTTTCCATTTATTATCCTGGGAAATAACAGTATAGCTTTGAACATCTGGTACATCTTTTCTAGAAAAAATAGCATTATTATTAAGAATACCAAGGCAGGTATAATCAGATTGAGGAGAGAAAAGTAGTCCAAAAGATTTATCTAAATCTGAAATTGTATTTTCACAAAAAACTGTCGTTGAGAAGACTTTTTGATAAGAGATATCTTTTAGCCTTGCTAGGCCTGTTAGTTCTGATGCACTAATTGCATCAGTGCAAACAATGCTATTTTCACCGGCCAGTGAGTCTTTTGAATTAAGTTGTATATTATCAGCAAGCTTAAGTGTGAGTGCCTCGATGAGTTCTTGCATGCCACCTTCAAAACTTATAGATACAGGCTTGCCTAAACTTTGTGTTTCGACTTTTCTTTTTTTTAGCCAGTCTAGAAAATACTTTCTGTAGGATGTATCAAATTTATCATACTTAAATACAGCACTGCGGTGAATTTCTTGGGAGTTACTGGCATATATTCCATAAAGACCGGAGCTTGCAATATTATAACTAATATCATGACCGAGGAGAGGCACCAGAAAATCATAAAGAGTTGCATTCTTAGCTTTCGCACTTTTAGGGATTTTTTTGAAAGATTTCATTATGGCCTTGGCCACTTGCCACTTGGTAATAGGAGATTGTTTGATTTTTCCGTTATGAAAGATGAGTCTTTTTAAAGAAGGGTTGCAACGAATGGGCTTGAGCTTGAGATCATTTAATAATTCTATCACGGGTGTATTAGCATAGATCGCATTGGCTGCTTTTTCTACGAGTCCATAAGGGGTCCTGCTGGTTTGGATTTTTCCCCCGGTGAGATTAGATTTTTCTTTAATAACAATATTGATATTTTTTTTTCTTAACTCGTAGGCAAGAATAAGGCCGGATATACCGGCCCCATAGATAGTCACTATTTTATTTGGATCAATTTGACCAATTACACTCATGCAAAAAGCTCTTTAAGCTCCCCTGATTCAAACATTTCAGAAATGATGTCATTTCCTCCAACCAGCTTTCCTTTGAAATACAGTTGTGGATAAGTTGGCCAGTTAGAATATTCTTTTAACTGGCTTCTAAGCTCCATATCTTGAAGGATATCATAAGTTTTAAATTTCACATTAAGTTGAGATAAGATTCCAACGGTATTTGCTGAAAATCCGCATTGAGGAAAGTCTGGGTTTCCTTTCATAAAAAGGACTACATCACTGCTAGAAATAACTTCTTTGATTCTTTCTAGAACATTTGTAGTGAGACCCTCATTTTTTAATTCTTCACCACCACTTGAACCTACAATTTGAAATGGGTTATTCATTTTCAGCTCCTTTGGCCTGTTGATATTTTTCTAAGGTTAAAGTTTTAATTTTAACCGCATGAATTTTTTCTTTAAGACTTTCTTTTAAAATATCCATAATCATTTGATGTTGCTCAATGAGCATTTTCCCTTTGAAGCTGTCACTTGCAACGAGAATACCTAAGTGATCTTGGGTTCCAGTCATGTCAAACACTTCGACTATGGCATCTGACATCTTTTCTTTAATAAGGTCTTTTACATCTTGCAGGTTATTCATTGGCCCTAACTTACAGCAAAAAAACTAGTTATAAAAGTGAGAGTTCTAAAAATGGTGGTCGTTATTCCTATTTTTTTATGAAAAGAGCGCTTTGACTGATCACCCTTTGACAGCTTGCGTCCTGAGAAAATTTGGACAAAATAGAGCACAACTGTTGTTACGGCAATGGCAACATGGATATTAAGTATCATTCTATTATCCATGGCCTTGCTGGCCTTTATAATCGCACTTCTATTCAGCTCAATTTGTAAAATCAATAGGATGTCCCACACTATAACTGTGCGCATAATATTCATATGCTTAGATGCATTACGTCTGAAGTAAATCCCAACAAACATTAAAGTGAGAATTAGTCCCGATTGAATTTGAAAAATGACTGCAGAAGACATACATTCCTTTTGTGATTTTCAAGGAGTCTACACGATTCTTTTAAATTTCACCAGAGCATAGGAACAAAGTAGAGGGTTAATTTGTCTTTAGGAAAATGGGCGTTAATTGATATTGAAACAACAGGTATTGATGAAAGCTATGATGAAATCATCGATGTTGGATTTTTAAGTTTTGATGGTCTTGAGCTAGATAAAAAATATTCAAGCTTAGTGAAGTCAGAAAATGCTCTCAGCCAGTTTATTCAGAAATTAACAGGTATTACTTCTCAAATGATGAAAGGAGCTCCTTTGTGGGAGCAGGTAAAGGTGGATGTTCTTGAGTTAGATGAACATGTACTTTTGGCGCATAATGCAGCTTTTGAAGACAAGTTTCTTACCCGGGAATTTAAAGAAATTGGAGTGACTCCGGCCTATGCTGACTCTCTTCATTATTTATCATTATTAAACCCAGGTAGGGATAAACTGAACCTTGATTCATTTATCAGGCAGTGGAATATTAGAGACGCTGAAAAACATCGGGGTTTTGAAGATTCAATAGATTTATTAAAAGTGATGCTACTTGAAACTTACAAGACGTTTCAAAATAGTTCCACCAGATACAAGTTACTAGAAGAGTTTTCAAAATATAGCACGGATGAATTTTGGTTTAAGAATTTCTTTAAACTGGGTGAAAGTGAGCTTGAGAAAATTGCAGGGCAAATAGATTTTAATCTGAAAGAGCATTTCTTAAGTGTTGAAATAGAAGAGTCTTATGTTGATGTGGAAGAAATTGAGCTTGATTTAGACTTCTCGGGTAAATCAATTGAAAAGCTTTTCAAAAGTGAAGAGGAAGTAAAAAAAGTTCTCCCTTACTATAAGTTTAGAGACTCACAACTCCAACTGGCCAAAAGAGTGGGGCAATCTTTTTCAAATAATATCCACTCATTGATTCAGGCGCCCACTGGAACAGGCAAAACCTTAGGATATTTAGTGCCTGCTGCGCTTTTTGCTTTGTCCAAGGGTGAAAAAGTTCTTGTTTCCACTGGAACGAAAACGCTTCAGAATCAAGCAGAGAAAAAAGATATACCAGCACTTCGAAAAGTTTTGGGCCATGAAGGAAAAGAATTAAGAGTTACGAAACTCATAGGTTCAAAAAATCATTACTGTGAACTTTTGTTTAGACAAAAAAATGAAGAGGCAGATTTATTAAATACAATTGAATTTGATAAAAAATTTACTCAGAGCTATTTTGAATTAGTCTTTTTTCAAAACTCAATAATAGAAAAAAATTCAAATAGAATAAATCGAGAATCAATTCCTTACTCAATGAAGATGATGAATGCTTCTTTTAAAGAAACTGATGAGGACATTGCTGTTGATTTTCGCTCTTGTTCCGGCCATAAATGTCCGTTCAAAGCAAGTTGTTCATATTATCAAGGGTTAAAAGAAGCAAGGGACTCTGATATTATTTTAGGTAATCATGCTCTCATGCTTAATTGGCCTAAATCTTTTGCCCGCCCTGAATATATTATTGTGGATGAAGCCCATAAATTAGAAGGTGAAGCAACTCAGGCCTTTGTTAAAGAGGCCACAGGTAAATCTCTAATGAATGTGGCCAAACAATTGGGCCAGTCAAACTCTTTGGGCTCTCTGTTTTACCTTTTATCTAAGGAGTTAGAGCAAAAGGCCACTCCCATTATAGATTCTATTAAAGAATCAACCAGCGCCCATGCTCAAACACTATTAGATCATTTAAGTCCTTTAGAGACTTTAATGGAAGGCTATTTTAAGAAATCACCTCGCTACACATCAATTTATTGGAATGAACTTCCTATGATTAATAAGGCAGCGGCAAGCGATAACACGTCTGTTGCTATTGTTAATCATTTGGAGAGCATCCAGTTTGTTTTAAAATCGACCTATGAGGAGCTCACTCCTCATGCCGCTCGTTTTGATTTAAATAATTTTAAAGATGAGATGGACATTTCAGCTTGGTCAAAATTTGAAACTTTCTTTGCTGCTATTGAAGATTCTTTAGTTGCTCTTAACTATTGCTTAGAAAAGATGGATGGGTATTGCAGTAGCATGAGTTTTCATGAAAAAGAGGGATACTTATTTCGTTCAAGCCCTATTGATGTGGGCCGTGAAATTTTTAAAAATGTAATTGAAGAGTCCAAAAGTATCGTCATGACTTCTGCCACGATGGCCGATGGTAAAGGAGAAAGCGGAACTGTTGGAGCTGAATGGAGCACTGGGCATCTCTATATTGATAAAGAAAGAAGGTTTAAAACCGGACTTTATCTTCCTGCCATTTATGACTATGCCAATAAGGCGAAGGTCTTTTTAGTTAGTGATGTTGTTCCCATGTATAAGTCAGAATTTGTGCCTAATATCTTGGATAAAGTGATTCCTTTGATTAAAGCAATTGATGGTAAGACCCTTCTTTTATTTTCATCGAAGGCCCGCTTTGAAATAGCGCGCGAAATATTATTAAAAGAATTTGAAGGGAAACTTCCTCTTTTTATCCAAGGGATGGGACAAAATATTGTAGAAGATTTTAAGAATTCCCCCAACGGTATCCTACTAGGAATGGAGTCTCTGGGAGAGGGAATTGATATTCCTGGAGAAAAGCTTCAATTCATCTTAATTGATAAAATACCTGATATTAGGCAAGAGTTTGTTATACAGAAAAGAAGAGAGTTTTTTGAAAGAACTTTTGGTGATGAATTTAACCAATATTTTCTTGCAACCAGGGCCAGACTTTTACAACAAAAATTGGGACGGCTTTTAAGAAGCGAAGAAGACAGAGGGGCCATTATTGTTATTGATGGAAGAATTAGCAATTGGAAGGCACGAACTAAAAAAGTTTTCCATAACCTTCTAAATCCTTATGAAATTAATGAAATGAGCTTCGACGCAGCTGTTGAGTCTTGTGAGAATTTCATCAAGCAGGTTTAAAAATATCCTTATATTCGTCACTAGCTTTTTTCGCTTCTTTGAGATTATCTACTAAGATTGTAATTCCATTACCCATATCAACCTTATAAGGAATAGCAAGATGGTCACTGATATAATAAGTGGCGGGAACTTCCTTTACATTTTTGGTTGAGTCATATTGATAGAGCAGGCATTTTGAACAAGATAAAGTACTTCCGTTAATTTTTAAGCTCTCTCCATCCATTGTTTTATACTCAAGGTAAACGAAAGAATCCGTTGGCGGAGATTCATAGTCCCACTCATTTTGAGAAACAATAATTTGGTACTGATTTCGGCTCAGGGAATTATGTCTTTTTTGCATTGTGTATAAAGTTGAAGTGAGGAACGCAGGGGTAGAAATATGAAATTTCCCCGACACATTGCGCTCAATTGTTTTGACTTCCTCTTCGTTACCAAACTGATAAGAAATGACCTGCTCTGAGGATTCTACGTTGTATGTTTCTTTTGTTGTGCAGTTTCCCAAAGACTTCACAACCTGTACGAACACCGGATTCCAGGTATGACTGACCTCATAACTACACTTTATTTTGAGAAATTCTCCCGTAGAAACGCGGGACAAGATCTCTGATTCATAAATTAAGGTTTTCATTTCGAGGTCTCGGTTTACGGTGAAAATTTCCTGGGAGTATTCTGAGCCATTATTATAATAAGTATAGCTTCCACTAAAAAGCCTTTCTTTCCCTTTATCATCATCATCAGCTTCACTCATTTCCTTGATCCTTTTTAAGGTTTCCTGATTGTCATTATAACCCCAAATGTGGTATTTTCACATCAAAGATAATTCTTCTGCAATATCAATAAATACAAGACTTTAATAAAGGAAGTTGCTGTCATGATTCGAATTAAAAGAGGTCTTAACTTACCTATAACGGGATCGCCTAAACAAAGCATTGAAACTGGGGCAAGTGTTTCTAAGGTTGCCATCATTGGAGATGATTTTGTTGGAATGAAACCTTCAATGAAGGTTAAAGTTGGTGATAAAGTTAAAATTGGCCAAGCATTATTTTATGATAAAAAAAATGAGCAAGTTGTTTATACTTCTCCGGCCGATGGTGAAGTTTTAGAAATTAACCGAGGTGAGCGAAGAGTTTTTCAATCTATCGTCATTTCTGTTGGGGGTAACGATAAAGTCTCTTTTTCAAATTTTAAAAATAAATCAGATGTAACAAGAGAAGACGTTATTAAACTTTTAATTGAATCTGGTGAATGGACATCACTTCGCACGAGACCTTATAGCAAAGTTCCAGACCCTGATTCTATGCCTCATTCTATTTTTATTAATGCAGCTGATACGAATCCATTATGTGCAGATGCTGGAGTTGTTTGCAAAAATCATGAAGACCTATTTAAAAATGGTGTTGAAGTGATTTCAAAGCTTACAAGTGGCAAAACTTATGTTTGTTCAGGAGCTAACTTTCCTATAAGTCTGGCCGGTACTAGTGCAACTCATGAAGTTTTTGAAGGACCTCACCCTGCAGGGAATACTGGAACTCATATTCACTATTTAGATCCAGTCAGTGAAAAGAAAACTGTTTGGAATATTAGTTACCAAGATGTGATTGCCATTGGTTCATTATTTAAAACCGGAGAGTTATTCCTTGAAAGAGTTATATCTTTAGCAGGGCCTCAGGTGAAAAACCCAAGGCTGGTAAAAACAATTCGTGGCGCTTGTCTTTGTGACCTGACAAAATCTGAACTTGCCGATGGTGAAAATAGAGTTATTTCAGGTTCAGTTTTTGGTGGAAGAAAAGCTGGAAAGGGTCCTTTTTGTTATTTAGGAAAATTTCATAATCAAGTAACGGTTCTTCTGGAAGGGAGAAACCGAGAGTTTTTAGGTTGGCAAAAACCAGGGCTTAATAAGTTTTCGATAAAAAGTGTTTTCTTATCAAAGCTTATACCATCAAAGAAGTTTGCTTTTACGACCAATAAAAACGGTAGCCTGCGCTCAATTGTTCCAATCGGAGCTTTTGAAAAAGTTATGCCAATGGATATTCAACCGACTTTTTTATTAAGATCACTTATGTCTTACAATACGGATAAATCTAAGCAACTAGGCTGTTTAGAATTAGATGAAGAAGATTTAGCATTATGTACATTTGTTGACCCTTGTAAAAATAATTATGGACCAGTTTTAAGAGAGAACCTCGTTAAGATAGAGAAGGAAGGATAATGAAATTTTTAGAAAACTTGATAGAGTCACAAAAACCTCTATTTGAAAAAGGTGGAAAACTAGAAAAACTCTACCCTCTATATGAAGCGGCAGATACTTTTATTTTTACTCCAGCTGATGTTACTGAAGTTGATTCCCATGTAAGAGATGCCAATGATCTTAAGCGCACAATGATTATTGTGGCCTTTGCCCTTTTTCCTGCCATTTTTATGGCCTGTTATAATACTGGTTATCAGGCCAATTCAGTTCTGGCAGGGGCTACTCCTGAAGGATGGCGAGCAGGAGTCATGAGTGCATTAGGCCTAGGTTTTAATGCCACGAGTTTTCTTTCAAATTTTACGTATGGCCTATTATTCTTTCTTCCAGTTTATATCGTTACAATGACTGTTGGTGGTTTGTGGGAGGCCCTGTTTGCTTCAGTACGCGGCCATGAAATCAACGAAGGCTTTGTTGTCACCGGACTTTTATTTCCTTTAACTCTTCCTCCTAGTATTCCTTTATGGCAAGTGGCCGTCGGAATTTCCTTTGGGGTTGTTATTGGAAAAGAGATTTTTGGTGGTACAGGTCGAAATATTTTTAACCCCGCTCTTATGAGTAGGGCTTTTCTCTTTTTTGCTTACCCTGCACAAATTTCAGGTAATGCTGTTTGGACTGCTGTTGATGGATTCACTGGAGCGACTTCTCTTGCAACGGCTGCATCACAAGGGATTCAAGGCTTTGGCTTTACTTGGAATGAAGCCTTCTTAGGTTTTATTCCAGGTTCTATGGGAGAAACTTCAACTCTTGCTTGTTTAATAGGTGCTGCCGTTCTTATTTTATCAGGTATTGGTTCATGGAGAATCATGTTGGCCATGGTTTTAGGAATGGTGGGAACATCACTTCTGTTTAATTCAATCGGAAGTGAGAGCAATCCTATGTTTGCCATTACTCCACAGTGGCATTTTGTTATCGGAAGTTTTGCTTTTGCCTGTGTCTTTATGGCCACAGACCCAGTCAGTGCGGCCATGACAAATGTCGGCCGTTATATTTATGGATTTCTTATTGGTGTAATAGGTGTTCTGATTAGAGTCGTCAATCCTGCCTATCCTGAAGGATGGATGCTTGCTATTTTATTTATGAATGCGTTTTCACCTTTAATTGATTATTTTGTTATTAATGCCAATATAAAAAGAAGAGAGGCAAGAAATGTCCGCTGAAACCCCAACGAAGACAGTTAGCGTTGCTCTTATATTATGTGTAGTTTTTTCTTTTATTGTTTCAACAACAGCAGTTTTTTTAAAAGATCAAATTTCCTATAATCAAGAGATTGATTTAAAGAAAAATATTCTTTTGGCAGCAGGGTTACTTAAAACTTCAAAAGTGACGGCCACTGAAGTTGAAGAGACTTTTAAGAAAGTTGAACCAATGGTTGTGAGTCTTGAAACGGGAGCTAAAGTTGAAATAGCCCCTGAGGAAGTGAACATCAAAACTGATGTAAAGTTTCCTAATAAGAGTTTGGAAATCAAATCAAGTAATGATGTGGCAAACCTTGGTCGAAAGCCAAAGAATGCTGTTGTTTATTTAATGAAAGAGGAAGGAGCTGTTAACGGCGTTATTCTTCCTGTTGTCTCAAAAGGTCTATGGTCAACAATGTATGGCTTTGTGGCCTTATCCTCTGATACTAAAACAGTAAAAGGTTTTGGTTATTATGAACAAGGGGAAACACCTGGACTTGGTGGCGAAGTGGACAATCCAACTTGGAAGAAACAGTGGATAGGAAAAGAGATTTTTAATGAGTCGTGGAATCCTGTTTTTCATTTAAAAAAAGGCTCTGTTGCAGAATCAGATCCGAATAAAGAACATATGGTTGATGGTTTATCAGGTGCAACTATAACTAGTGATGGTGTTACTAACTCAATTAAGTTTTGGCTTGGAGAGAATGGGTTTGGACCATTCTTGGCAAAACTTAGAAATGGAGAGTTCTAATGAAAATTAAACAATTACTTTTTGATCCTATTCTCAAGAATAACCCAATCGCGCTACAAATCTTGGGTATTTGTTCAGCTCTGGCAGTTACCGTTCAATTAAAGAACGTTGTTATTATGTGTGGAGCAGTTACTCTCGTTACAGCATTTTCAAGTTTTTCAGTAAGTTTAATTCGAAATTATATTCCTAATAGCATTCGAATTATTGTTCAAATGACTATTATCGCATCCCTGGTTATTGTGGCAGATCAATTCATGAAGGCTTATCTGTTTGAATCAGAGAAGGCCATGGCCGTGTACGTTGGTCTTATTATTACTAACTGTATTGTTATGGGAAGAACGGAAGGCTTTGCCATGAAAAATGGTCCTATCGCCAGTTTTATTGATGGTATCGGAAATGGTTTGGGCTACTCATGTGTCCTTCTTATTGTTGGTTTTTTTAGAGAGCTTTTTGGTTCTGGCACTATTTTTGGTTATGAAGTCCTTACTTTAACTAAAAGTGGCGGCTGGTATCCGGCTAATGGTTTAATGCTTTTACCTCCAAGTGCATTTTTTATAATTGGTGGAATTATATGGGTACTCAGAACGTATGATAAATCTCAAGTCGGACAAGGCTAATAGGAAATATTATGGAACATTATTTAAGTATTATTGTTAAAGCTATTTTTATTGAAAATCTTGCTCTCGCATTCTTCTTAGGAATGTGTACTTTTCTTGCTGTTTCAAAAAAAGTTGATACTGCTATCGGGCTAGGGATTGCAGTTATTATTGTCCAAGTGATAACCATACCTGCGAACAACCTCATTTACACTTACCTTTTAAAGCCGGGAGCTCTTTCTTGGGCAGGTTATGCGGATACTGACTTATCCTTTTTAGGTCTCATCTCTTATATCGGTGTTATTGCGGCCATGGTTCAAATCTTGGAGATGACCTTGGATAAATTTTTTCCAAGTCTATACAATGCTCTTGGAATCTTTCTCCCGTTAATTACTGTTAACTGTGCTATTCTTGGTGGCTCCTTATTCATGGTTGAAAGAGACTATAATTTTGGAGAATCTGTGGCCTACGGAATAGGCTCTGGTCTTGGTTGGGCCCTTGCTATTGCAGCACTTGCTGGGATTCGTGAGAAGATGGATTATTCGGATATTCCTGAAGGGCTTCGTGGCCTCGGGATGACATTTATGACTGTTGGATTAATGGCCATCGTTTTTATGGCATTTGCTGGAATTAAGCTTTAATAGAAGGAATTTAATATGGGTGAAGTATTTTTAGGTGTTGTCATGTTTACAGGAGTCATCATTTTTTTGGTGGCCCTGATTCTAGTTGCTCGTTCAAAGCTTGTTGCAACGGGGCCCGTTACACTAGATATTAACGGTGAAAAGCAAGTTGAAATATCAGCTGGGGGGAAACTCTTAACGGCATTAGCAGGGGAGAAACTTTTTGTTTCATCTGCTTGTGGCGGTGGAGGGACTTGTGGACAGTGTAAGGTAAAAGTTTTTGAAGGAGGAGGAGAAATTCTCGCGACTGAAAAATCTCATATTACTAATAGAGAAGCCAAAGAAGGAATGAGGCTTTCATGTCAGGTGACTTGTAAGCAAGATATGAAAATTGAAGTTCCAGAAGAAGTCTTTGGTGTAAAAAAATGGAAGTGTAAAGTTCGCTCTAATGATTCTGTTGCGACGTTTATTAAAGAGCTTGTTTTGGAACTTCCAGCGGGTGAGTCTGTTCCTTTTAGAGCAGGTGGCTTCATTCAAATTGAAAGACCTCCTGGACTTACAATTAATTATAAAGATTTTAATGTCGAGCAGGAATATCGTGGAGATTGGGATCATTTCAATCTTTGGCAGTATGTTTCTAAAGTTGAAGATGAAACAATCAGAGCGTATTCAATGGCCAACTATCCCGAGGAAAAAGGGATTATTATGCTAAACGTTCGTATCGCTTCTCCTCCTCCAAGAGGGCCCAAGGGAATTCCTCCAGGGAAAATGTCTTCTTATATCTATAGTCTGAAGCCAGGAGATGAAGTGACTATCTCTGGTCCATACGGAGAGTTCTTTGCTCGTGATACTAAGAAAGAAATGATTTTTGTTGGCGGTGGAGCTGGGATGGCGCCGATGCGATCTCATATCTTTGATCAGTTCAGAAGAATTAAAACAGATAGGAAAGTCACATTTTGGTATGGAGCTCGCTCTAAACGTGAAATGTTCTATGTTGAAGATTTTGATATGATTCAAAGAGAGAATGAAAACTTTACTTGGCATTGTGCTTTATCAGATGCTCTTCCTGAAGATGATTGGGAAGGTTATAAAGGGTTTATTCATAATGTACTTTATGAAAATTATTTAAAAGCTCATCCAAATCCAGAGGATTGTGAATACTATTTATGTGGTCCTCCAATCATGAATCAATGTGTAATTGACATGCTTCTATCTCTTGGAGTTGAAAGAGAGGACATTATGCTTGATGATTTTGGCGGCTAGGTTTAATGAAATATATTTATAATCTTTTTCTAATCATTATATGCAGTCTGTTTTTAACAGGCTGCTTTAGTGATGATAGTGATAATATTACAGAGGTTACTGGTTCCACAATGGGAATAACATTTTCTGTAAAGATTGCTCAAGAACTAAAACCTGAACAGCTTAAAGAATTAAACCAAACAATTAACGGGATCCTTATTTCTATTAATTCTCAGATGTCCACTTATATAAGAACTTCTGAGCTCTCTCGCCTTAATCTCTATTCAGGTGAGTGGTTTACCCTTTCTCCTGAGACTTTTGAAGTTATTGAGTATGCAATGGAGGTTGCGGACAAAACTGCTGGTGCCTATGATATAAGTGCTGGTGGCCTAGTGAACCTTTGGGGTTTTGGACCGAAGGGAGATAAGAAAGTTCCAAGCGCTGCTGATATTTATGAAGCGAAACAACATATTGGTTATAGAAATATAGAAATGAATAAAGAGATGAGACAAATTAAAAAATTTTTTTCTAAAACCTATATAGATTTGTCTTCAATTGCCAAAGGTTACGCTGTTGATAGAGTTTCAAATTATCTCTCAAATAGAGGGTATCAAAACCATTTAGTTGAAATTGGTGGTGAACTCATTACTAAGGGTAAAAAAGGTGAAAAAAATTGGCTTATTGGTATCGAAAGTCCGGTTAAAAATAAAAAAGAGTTAAATATTATTATTGATACGAATAAAGAACTAGCGTTGGCCACTTCTGGAAATTATAGAAATTATTATGAAGAAGAGGGGAAGAGCTATTCACATACGATTGATCCTAGAACGGGAAAACCTGTTACGCATAAGTTATTATCTGTTTCAGTTTTGTCGCAAACTTGTATGAAGTCTGATGCATGGGCCACTGCTTTAATGGTTTTAGGCCCTGAGAAGGGTTTTGAAGCAGCTGAAAATGAAGGTTTAGCTGCCTACTTTATTTTTGAAGACGAAAGCGGTATGAAGTCAAAGATGACAAAACTGTTTAAAGAATTATTACCTCCAGAGAAGAAATCAGAATGAACTTAGAGCTTTTTTTATTAACCTTTCTTATTGTAGCCGTTTTAATTGCGGGAATGGCAATTGGAGTTATTATCAGTAATAAAAGTATTAAAGGATCATGCGGTGGCATCGGTGCACTCTTTGGCGATCCTGAAAGGCCTTGTGATTTTTGTGGTAAGAAAGATGAATGTCCCAATGAGAAAAAGAAAAATTGTGATGGAGAAGACTTTATTTCTGTCAAGTAACGAGATACGAACGAGCGTGTTTTTGCCCACAATTTTATAAGTAAAAATAAAAAAAAATCAAAGTCAACAAATCATAAATTACCTAATAAAATCTTGCATTAACATGTCAGTGTATTGTCATATGTTAGCTTCACCTCTTAGAATTTTAATACTTTTGTTTAAACAATTTTGAAGAGGGGATGCTATGGCGCGTTTGAACGCACACTTAGGGAAGAGACAATTAAAGACGTTACAACAAAAATTAGAAGAAGAGTCTTTTCGCATTAAAGAAAACTTCCAAGAAAAGAAAAAAGAATATTCTGAGTCCAGAGTTGAACATAAAGATGATGTTGATGCAGCCAATGATACAATTTTAATTACAACCAATATGAGATTCACAAATAGAGAGTCAAAATACTTAAAGAAAATTATTAAGGCCCTTTCTAAATTTGGCAATAATGAATACGGAGTTTGTGAAGATTGTGGAGATCAAATTTCATTTGAAAGACTTATTGCGAGACCAACAAGTGAACTATGTATTGTTTGCAAAGAAGAAGCAGAGATGGAAGAGAAACACAGTATTCATCACAGACAGTCTTCTTCTCTTGGAAGGACAATCAGTTTACGTTAGACTCAGTCTAATGAAATTATCACTATTATTTATTTTACTTATATCTTGTTCTAAGGCCCCCATTTCAAACCGGGGGCAATTAAAACTTATCCCTGAATCAACCTTGAGATTAGAATCGGAGAGGGCATACAAGGATATCATTAGAAAAAGCCGCATTGATAACTACTCAACCCAAGCACGTGCATTAAAAAGAGTAGGAAAAAAGATAAAGCTGGCCGTGGGCTCCTTGTTTAAGTCCAAGGAATCCAAAAAATTTTTAGAAGACTATCAATGGGAATTCAACCTTATCAAAGACTCTCAGATTAATGCTTGGGCCATGCCTGGAGGCAAGGTCGCTTTTTATAGTGGGATTATGCCCATTTGTGGTACAGATGCTGGTCTCGCAGTTGTCATGGGCCATGAGATAGCACATGCCTTAGTGGGGCACGGAAATGAAAGGGCCTCTGCCATGTTAGTACAACAATTTGGACTAGCGGCATTGGATGAGCTTTATCTTAAGAAAAAAGCGGGTAAGAATAGAGAGCTCATTTTAGCTGGTCTTATAGGTGGACTTACTGTTGGTGCTCAACTGCCATTTAGTCGTTATCAAGAGTCTGAGGCGGACAAAATCGGGCTTATTCTGATGGCCGAGGCAGGCTACGACCCTCGCGAAGCTATTCATTTTTGGCAGAGGATGGGTACAGCTTCATTAAATAAGACTCCTGAGTTTCTCTCTACCCATCCAGGCCATGATACAAGAATTGAAAATATTAAAAAAGCGCTTCCAGAGGCCCTGCAGCATTATAAATCTTATTGATATTAATCCTAACAGAACCCTGACATACAATTAGTTTGCTGCATGATATAAAACACCAAAAATTGGGGTTTTGACCCAGGAGCAACTATGAGTACAAACGCAATGAAAGAATCTAATCGTAACGAGACCGTTGATTTATTAGTAAGAGTTTTATTAGTCTTGTCTTTATTATTTATCTTTCTAATAGGTGTTCAAACGTTATCGTCGAGCTTTAAGTTGCTTGGTGGCGGATTCGCAGAGGGATTACTTAACCTTTCTTCTAACCCATTTACTTCATTGATGGCCGGAATGCTAGCAACTGTTTTGTTTCAAAGCTCATCTGTTACAACTTCTATTATTGTTGGTCTTGTATCCTCTGGAGCACTTGGCTTTGAAGGGGCCATTCCAATGATTATGGGGGCCAATCTTGGAACTTCTGTGACTAATACCTTTGTTTCTCTTGGTTATATTAGAAATAATTCAAATTTTAAAAATGCTTTCGCGGCTGCAACGATTCATGATTTTTTTAATATTCTCTCCGTGATAGTGATACTTCCCATTGAATTAGCGACTGGGTTTCTTTCAAAGTTCTCGCTTTTCATTGCCAATTCTCTCTATGGAATATCAGGTAACCTCAAGTACTCAAGTCCTCTCAAAGTCGCGATTAAGCCTTTTTCTAAAGCTATTCAGGTCTTTTCTCAAAAAATACTAGGCTTTGAAGATCTTTGGGCAGGAATTGTCATGGGAATAATTGCTGCTGCCATTATTGTGGGGGCACTGACCCTTATTGTAAAAATAATGAATGTCTTAGTTGAGAATCATAGAGGAGAGATTATTGAAAAACTTCTTTCTCACAACGCTTACCTTACTATTTTATTTGGAGCACTTCTAACTGTTGCAGTTCAATCTAGCTCGATTACAACTTCTTTGCTTGTTCCAATGGCCGGTTCTGGTGTACTAACCCTGGAAACCATTTTTCCAATTACCGTAGGGGCCAATATCGGGACAACAGCAACTGCTTTGCTTGCTTCCTTAACTGGAAACGTGTTTGGGTTAGCTATTGCTTTTGTTCATTTTCTTTTTAATGTAACAGGAACTCTTATTTGGTTTGTTCCATTAAAATTTAGAACAATTCCTCTTTATTGTGCGAGAAAGCTTGGAGAGTCAGTTGAGAGAAATCGTCTTATCGGCCCAGGCTATATTGCTCTAGTCTTTTTTCTCTTTCCAATCTTGATGATTTATTTGGCTTGAAAGTACCTCCTATTTAAAGTTTTTATTACAATGAGAAAGATTAGAGAAAAGTGTATTCAATGAGCTTAGATCTTTAATTCCATCGAAATATTCTTCGATACTGATTTGGCTCCAGTCAAGAGGATGTTTATTTTGTCTAATAAAAATAAAATCAATAAGATCTCGGGTGAATTTTCCTACTCCATCGTAGAAAGGATGGATTTTGTTCGAGCTTATAAAATGTATGGCAATGCTTAGTTCAACGGGATTATAATTATCCTTTTGTATAATTTGAAATAGCCAGCCTACAAACCAAACCCAATCTTTATGGAGATTATTAACGTTTTGATGAGGCTCATATTTTGTATAATCCCAATCTCTAAAGAGTTGATTCACATTATATTTAGTAGCAATTTCTAATAAAAAAGATTCAAACTCTGCCGCAGAGCTGAAGTGAGTTTGTTTATTTGCTAACAGTAATGCTGTGACTTCTTGATTTGCCTTTAACGTTTCACTGGCCAAGTCAGAACCATACAGAGGAAGTCGCTTTGGGCTAGATTTTTGAGAGTGTTCTCCTTTAGCGCTTCGAGATAAGGCCACGACTGAATTTAATCTGTCTTGAGATAATGTGCTTTCGTTAAGTGCAGTAGTATAACTTTTTAACTGTTTTTTTATAGTATTGTAGTTATCTTCAACTTCAGAGAAAAAATCAGGTGTATGTCCAAACCATTCCAGGTCAATTTGGTCATGTTTCCTGTAATGGTTAATAATATTTTCAGGTAAAAATTTCTTCTCTAACCTTTGATATTTTTCTATGCCACTACTCTTTAATTGAATATCTTTTGCCAAAACTTCTTTTTTAATTTGAGGTAAATTTTTATAATCAATTGAAAAACTAG
>CAYGUN010000002.1:0-43902 GCA_964353025.1 uncultured Bacteriovoracaceae bacterium | reverse complement strand
GAATATTGTAATGTTAAGTTTTTTGCGTGGATGTTATTTGGCTTATAGTATGGATAGGCTTGTAGCTGATTTAAGCTTTCCTTAATAAGATTCTTTCTCATTCCTGATTTAACAATATTAAAATGTATGGCTCTGAGAAAAGAAGCTTTTTCAGGAGGTAAGTCTTCTAGGGAGATTAAATCCTCTAAAAAATCACTATCAACTTGGGAAATGAAATTTAAGTCTGTGCTGGTTAAATTAGATAAATTTTGCAAGAAATTATCAGATATTTCGATTTCATGAACTCTTGATTTTATCAAATATTTTTCACTATTACTTAATTCTTCGAATGATTTTTCGCATGAAAAAAATGATAGGAAAATCAGTATTAAGAGCTTCATAGATGTATTGTACAAGTATAGTAGAAATATTTCTCTCTTATTGAAGAAATTATAGGGAGTGTTGAATACTTATAGAGAAGGAAAGCCAATATTAGTCTCTTTGCTCCACTTAATGGCCTTATCATACCCAGCATCTGCGTGACGAATAATTCCCATACCTGGATCAGAATTTAGAACTCTTTTGAGCCTTATATCCATTTCCTCAGTTCCATCTGCCACAATAACCATTCCGGCGTGTTGGGAGTACCCAATGCCAACACCACCACCATGGTGAAAACTCACCCAGCTAGCACCATTATTGATATTGATAAAGGCATTAAGGATAGGCCAATCAGAAATAGCGTCACTACCATCAAGCATAGATTCAGTCTCTCTGTTGGGAGAGGCCACGGAGCCACAATCTAGATGGTCTCGTCCAATAACAATTGGTGCTTTTACCTTTTTTTCACGAACAAGCTTATTAAAGAGGAGGCCTGCCTTTTCTCTTGCACCATAATTTAGCCAACAGATTCTAGCTGGTAAACCTTGAAAGGCCACCATCTCTTGAGCTTTATCCAACCAGTTAATGAGAGCTTTATTTTCTGGAAATAATTTCTTTAGCGCCTCATCTGTTACTCTGATATCTTCAGGATCACCACTTAGTGCAACCCAACGAAATGGGCCACTGCCTTCACAAAAAAGAGGTCTTATATAAGCAGGAACAAATCCAGGGAAATCAAAAGCGTTTTGAACCCCTGAAATTTTAGCTCCCTCTCTAAGGTTATTTCCATAATCAAAGACATGAGATCCATGTTTTTGAAACTCTAGCATTGCAAGCACATGCTTACCCATTGTTTCATAGCTTTCTTTTTTATATTTTTCTGGATTTGATTTTCTAAGTTTTAAAGCTTCATCCATTGTGTAATTTGCAGGAATATATCCATTAAGAGGATCGTGGGCAGAAGTTTGATCTGTTACCAAGTCAATTTTGATATTCTTTGCTAACACGTAATGGAAAAATTCAGATGCTTCTCCCACACATGCAATTGAAGTTGCGGTATTATTTCTCTGTGCTTCAAGTGCTAACGAAATAGCTTCATCAAATGAACCAGCGAGAGTATCTAAGTACTTAGTTTCTAATCTTTTTTCAATCCGTGTTTTATCAATATCACAGCAGAGACAAACACCTTCTGCCATTTTGACTGCTAGAGGTTGAGCTCCGCCCATTCCACCAAGACCGGCTGTTAAAACAAGTTTTCCTTTTAAATCTGCATCCTCGCCATAATGCTTTCTCGCAGCGGCCATAAAAGTTTCATACGTTCCTTGGAGTATTCCTTGTGTTCCAATATAAATCCAAGAACCAGCTGTCATTTGGCCATACATCATAAGACCTTCGTCTTTGAGTTTATTAAAATAATCCCAATTCCCCCAATGAGGAACGAGGTTTGAATTTGCAATAAGCACTCTTGGACCTTGAGGGTTGCTTGGTATAATCGCTACTGGCTTACCGGATTGTATAAGCAGAGTTTGATCATTTTCTAAATTTTGTAATGCTTTAATGATATCTTCTAGTGCTTTGGGGTTTCTGGCAGCTTGCCCATTTCCTCCATAAACAATAAGGGCATCTCTATCTTCTGCAACTTCAGGATGTAGATTATTAAGTAAACATCTTAGTGCCGCTTCTTGGTGCCAACCTTTACATGTTAATTTATCTCCAACTGGAGGTAATGGGATATTCATAAAAACTCCTAATTTAATTTAACAAAATCTTTTACTTCATTTATGACTTCACCCCGACGAACAAGTTCTGCAATTTTTTCTATTTCGTGGCTAAAAACTCTGTCCTTTTCAACTTTATCTACGTGGTTGCGAATAAGGCCATAGACTGACTCTAATGCAGGGGAGCTTTTCAAAGGTCTGAGTAAATCATAGCCTTGGGTATTACAATGAAGTTCAATGGCCAAAATATAGCTTAAATTTTCTAAAATTTCATAAAGCTTCCGACCTGCAGTCACACCCATTGAGACATGGTCTTCTTTATCTGTAGAAGTAGGTATCGAATCAATTGAAGCAGGATGACACAGTATTTTATTTTCTGAAACAAGTGCTGCGCTAGTAACGTGGGCGATCATCATTCCACTATTTAATCCTGAATCTTTAGCAAGAAAAGCCGGAAGGTGAGAGAATTCTGGATTCATCATCTTCTCTACTCTTCTCTCGCTCATACTTCCAATTTCGGCAAGTCCCAGGGCCATATAGTCCATACAAAATGAAAGTGCTTGGCCATGAAAATTACCACCGCTGATAACAATTTCCTCATCAGGGAAAACGAGAGGATTATCAGTAACTGAATTAATTTCAATTGAGAGAATTTCTTCAGCATGCTTAAAGGTTTGTCTGCTTGCTCCGTGAACTTGTGGAATACAGCGAAGAGAATAAGGATCCTGAACTTTATTACAGTCGGTATGAGAAGTTAAAATCTCTGATCCCTCGAGTAGCATATTCATATTTTTTGCAACTTCTACTTGTCCTGGTAGGGGTTTTAAAGCATGAATACGACTATCAAAAGCAGCAATTGTTCCTCGAACTGCTTCTAAGGTCATTGCGCCTATAATATCAGCGGAGACGGCCATTCTATTTGCTTCAACTAAAGACAAGCAACCAAGAGCTGCCATAACAGTTGTACCATTGATTAAGGCCAGGCCATCTTTAGGTCCAAGAGTAATAGGGTTTTTCTTGATAAGGCTGATGGCCCTTTTAGCAGGATAAGTTTTGTTTTGAAACCTCACTTCTCCTTCGCCAATTAAGCAAAGGGCCAAATGAGATAAAGGGGCAAGGTCACCTGAAGCGCCAACAGATCCTTTTTTAGGAATAATAGGAGTAATCCCAAAATTAATAAAATCAACAAGAAGATCTATTATACTGGGAGTAATTCCAGAAAACCCCTGAATAAGGCAATTGGCCCGTAAAAGCATAATGGCCCTTACGATAGGAATACTAAATGTTTCACCGACACCTGTGCAATGAGAGCGAATAAGATTGTATTGCAGCTCTTGCAGTTTTTCGGGAGGGATATATTTTGATGATAAGGCCCCAAAACCAGTATTAATTCCGTACGTAATTTTCTCTTCTTTAACAATTTTATCCACATATTGATTAGACTTCTTTAATGCAGCCTCAGCTTCTTTATGTAGTGATACTTCACAGGTTTCAGCAGTGCTGTGAGCTACACTATAAACATCATCAATTGTGAGACTTTTGCCATCAAGGACTAGTTTCATATTACCTCAAGCTTTGAAATCTTTTAGAATACTCTTTTTTGTCTTCAGGCCCAAAAATATAAGAGCCTGAAACAAGATTTGTGGCCCCTGTTTCAATTAGTTTTTTAGCATTACTTGAATCAACTCCACCATCAATCTGTATATGGAAAGAAAGATTTTTTTCTTTTTTAATTTTATTAAGATAAGAGATTTTATCATAAACACTGTTAATAAATTTCTGTCCACCAAATCCTGGGTTTACAGACATAAGTAAAATGAGATCAATTTTTTCAAAAATATAATCAGGAATAACTTGTACCGGAGTGGATGGATTTAAAGAAATTCCAACAGAAGGATAATACTCTTTCACTTTGCTCAGTAAGCGATCATGGTGAGTGGCAGCTTCCCAATGAAAAGTGAAATTATGAATATTTATATCTTTGAAGTTTTCAATAAAAAAATCTGGATTAGTCACCATGAAGTGAGCATCCAAGGGGTGCTTTGTAATTTTATTAAGATTTTTTAAAACGGGTGTTCCAAAAGTTAAGTTTGGGACAAAATGTGAATCCATAATATCCAGGTGCCACCAAAGATTCTTTTCATTTTCCAATACTGCTAAATCTTGTTGTAAGTTTAAAAAATCTGCAGATAAAATGCTGGGTGCAATAATGAGTTCCATAATATTTCCTAAGTTATTTTAATGTCTTCTCTAATACCATTTAATAATTCAAGGTCAGTACAAGGTTTTTTTCCCTCAAGTTGAATTCTCTTAAGCCTAACAGCACCGTCACTGCATCCAACCTCAAGTCCATTTTTTAAATAAACTTCAGTTGGAGCGAGTTGTCTTTTAGAGCTTTCCACAGCAAGAACTTTAAGCCTTTTGTTGTTTAAATAGCAATATGTACCGGGCCAGGGGTCATATGCTGCAATAGTATTCTTAATTTGGGACACAGTCATTGAGTTAAATCTTAAGTGTCCGTTATCTTTCTTGATAACAGGGGCCATGCTCACATTCTCTTCCGCTTGTTCTGTATAAGTTAGATTATTACTTAGAATTTTCTCAATAAACTCATTTAGTACATTTGGAGCAATGAGCATTAATTGATGATAGAGGCCTCCACCTGTTTCATTCTCTTTAATATTGACTTCTTTTGAATGGACAATATCTCCCGCATCCATCTTTTGAACCATTTTTTGAATGCTAACTCCAGTTATTTTATCACCATTTAGAAGTGCGTACTGAACAGGGGCGGCTCCCCTGTATTTGGGGAGTAGTGAAGTGTGTATATTAAAGCAACCTATTTGAGGTGTATCTAATATATTACTATTTAAAAACTGAGCAAAAGCAAAAACGATAATGATATCTATTTCTTTCTTTTGCCATTGGACTATTTTTTCTTCCTCCGCATTTATTTTTTCTGTCTGATGATAGGGGATATTATTGCTTTTACAAAAATCAATAACTTTAGGTGATTTTAACTTCTGACCTCGCCCTGATGGTCGATCAGGTTGAGAAATAACTTCTATCAGTTCAATATTTTTATTTTCTAACAAGGCCTGTAATGCAGGAACTGCAATTTCAGGAGTTCCCATAAAGACACATTTTAGTTTATTCATTTCCCTCTTTGTTTAAGAAATTTCTTCTTATAAAAAGTTTTCTTTAATTGGCTTAGACGATCGATAAACATAACACCGTCTAAATGATCGGCTTCATGTTGAATGCAGATAGAGAGAAGTCCACTTGCTTGCAATTCTTTTTTATTACCTTTGATATCATAATAATTTACAAGTATATCCTTGGGGCGGATAACATCATCATAAATTCCAGGTAGGCTTAAGCATCCCTCTTTATATTTAAATTTTTCCTTAGAAGTTACTGTTATAGTAGGGTTAATAAAAACTTGTGGATTTAAGTTCTTAACCTCGTATTCTTCTTTTTCGTCTTCATTTAAATTTCTTCTTACTTCTCGTTCAAAATCAACATCTAAGACAAACATTCTAATTGGATTACCAACTTGAGGAGCAGCGAGACCTATTCCGGGAGCTTGGTACATAGTGTGTAACATGCTTTCGGCCATATCCTTTAGTTCACCGTTAAAAGCTTCAACGGAACTAGCTTTCTTAGCAAGTACGGGGTCTGGATATAAGACTATATCTAACTCTGATGGGTTTGTTCCAAGGTCAATTGTGCTCATAATGCATGATATTAACAAAAGATAAATAACATGAAAACTCAAAGCTTCCGGTGTTTGTAAAAAGTTGCTGCAATTATGAGAGTAAATAGCAAAGGGATTAATGTTGATGCCCAGAATGCTGGGATGCTTCCAGAAATACCTAGGGCTATTGCAGAAGTATGTAGTAACCAAAATCCTAGAGAGAACATGAGAGTGAAGATTATACTCTTAGCAAAAGAGCTCGAGCGTCTATTGGGAGAATAAAGAGCAGGTAGGGATATGAGAGCAAAAATAATGCAAACGACAGATAGTGCAATTTTCTCATAGAACAGAACTTTATACTCCTTCACGCTAATTCCTGTTTGTTCCATTCTGGAAATAAATCGACTTAATGAAAAAAGATTTAATGTTTTTACTTCTGATTCAAATTTTTTGAAATCATCAGGAACTTCATTCAAGTTAAGAGATATTTCATCAAAACGAATAGGTTTAGGAAACTGTTCATTTTCAAGTTTGCTATATGAGATACCATTTTTAATGGTCCATACTTTATCTTCTACATATTTTGCAGTTTCAGCTGTTATTATTTTACTGCCTTTAAAATTGGGAGAAAAGAAATAGAGTGATAAATCGCGGAGCTCATTATTCTTCCTGTCAAAAACAGTAAAGGAGGCGAAGTAGGTCTTACTTTTATACCAAACTTTTCCATTATCAAGACTACTTGTTTGTAATCCCGCTTTTTTAAGTTTTGAAGTTTGAAGTTCGGATTCATAATCCAATTTTAACTTATTAGAAAGAGGCATGAAAAAAGAGACAATAATGAATTGTATAAATGAAACAATAATGGCCAGTGATGCAATTATTGAGATAATTTTTTTTGTAGAAAATCCTGTTGCCAAAATAGCGATAAGTTCACTGTGCGCTTTTAAATTATTTAAAGAAAATAAAGTAGCAAGAAGACAAGATGCTGGAATTATTTTTGATAAAAACTCAGGAAATTTAATAATGAAAAAAGTAAATACGTACTCTGCAGATTTGGCCCTAAGGAAGCCACTTAAAATGTCAGCAGCAGTTGTAAGAAGAATAAGAACGAGAAATGCACCAATAAAGGATTTAATCCATTCAATTGCAATAAGCCTTGTTATTATTCTCATTTTCTAATGATAAAGTGGTTAGAAAACTTTGAAAACACTTTCAAGAGTGGTTTTACAAATAATATTTTAATTGGTTGTGAAATAGCAGGATGTTTTCTTGAAATATAGATAATTTGAGGTCCTATTTTATAATAAAGTCTGATAAATTTTTCACCAATGGGATAGTTAAGAAGTATTTTTTTAAATTGTCTTAGATCTTCGGTAGTGGAGTGATTTTCTCCAAAGCACTCAGTTGCAATATAGCATGCCTTAGATGCAACATGAATAACACCATATGCATCATGATAGGCTTTAACGTTATTAGCTCCACCTCTTTTAATATAACGCCTTATGACCTCAGCATTTACAACTTGAAAGGGCATGTTATTTGAAAAAAGGACAAATTGATTAAGGCAATCAGTGAATTGAGGTTGTAATTTGGGAGTAAGATCATAAATTTTTGCTAGCTCCCAATAAACTTGGCTAATAATGAACATTTCAGGTAACTCTGTATCTTTATTAAAAAAATCGGGGTTTAAATCATAAGGTTCACATTCATATAAGTCAGACATGACTTTTAAATACTCATGATATTTTTTTACAGAAAGGGACAAGTTTTTTTCTAGCTGTGCTTCTTTTGCTCTCTTAATGCAATTAAGACGATCTTTATACCGCCTCTCCATTCCAAGAGTTTTCTTTCCCTTCTTCTCACCTTTTTTAGAACTAGGACTTGTGCCTATATCGAGGTCTATATCAGCAAGGCCATGAATGGGGTCATTTGAATCATTTGTCATATTTGATTTTCGGTATTTTAATCTAATAAGTTTAACTAGTTAGAAAAAGATGGATGCTGAAAAAGATGCTTCTTTTAAGGATTCTTTCTCATAAAGAAATGTTGAGAGATTGCTTATGGCCTTAGAAGACTTATAGGCCATATCAAGGTTAAGCTTGCCACCAATCCAGCTGACGCCCCAACCATTTCCTCTTAATTGAGTATTTTCGTCATGGAAAACTCCAAAACGAAAAAAGAAATCGCCAAAAAAATTAGTTTGAATCGCACCTCTATAAATGGCCGTGTCAGAAAAATTTTCATTAAAATTTGCTCCAACGTCTGCCATAAATTGAAGCTGTTTTGCTACAGTATATTGCAGTCCAAATAAAACTCTACCTTGTTCTTGTTTCGTTTTAAAAGGATCGATTAATAAAGTTCCAATAGAGAACTTTTCTGAAAGAACATGAATGACACCAAGTACTGCTTGAGAATAAGAATCTTCAGTATTTGAAGTGGCTAAGTTCGTAATGTCTTTTGTCCGTCTATAAGTAATACCAAATGAACTATTTTTACCAACACTTGATGCTCCGGTGAACGTGTAGCGTTTTCTACGTGCATTATTTTCAGTTTGATTTTGATAACTGGCAGAACCTCTTAGTTTTGCTGAAGTATCTGATATTATCACTGCCTGGGCCTTTCCCTCTCCAAAAGTGGGGCCAGTACTTTGTCGTTGAGTTGAAGTGGTTACATCTAGGTCTGCTTTTCCGCCTTGAAAGTAAATAGCAGAAGTATCATAAAGACCAACTGTTGCAGGATTGAGTACAGCGGATTCATTTAGAAGTATTGAAGCCACACCAGTGCCGCCAGTAGACATTAGTCGAGTTGTTTCAAACTCTCTTACTTGTGGCGTTACTTGAGCATACGAGGCAAAAGATGTAAAAATAATGTATATTTGTAGAAAAAGTTTTAAAATATTTATTCCCATTGCTGTGTAGTTTATAGCAATTAAATTGATAATGGTAGCCTAATTAGATGGAAGTAAAAAAAGCAATTATACCTGTTGCGGGACTTGGTTCCAGATTTTTGCCAGTGACAAAGATTGTTGCGAAAGAACTTATTCCTATTTTAGACACTCCGATGATTTATTATGTGGTAAAAGAAGCTGTTGATGCAGGTATTGAGCATATTATTTTTGTTTGTTCAGATCGAAAGCAAAACATAGCTTCATTTTTTACAGATGATTTAGGCAATAAATCTCTCTTTGGGAAAGATAAACTTCAAGCGTTAAAAAAAATCAAAGATTTGAATAATAAAATTAAAATAAGCTCATGCTTTCAAAATGAACCAAAAGGGCTTGGGCATGCAATCAAACAAGCCAAAAATTTTATAGATGAAGGTGAAAACTTTGCGGTCCTTTTACCTGATGATATAATTGTTTCAGAAACTCCATGTATTAAACAGTTAATGGATTCTTCAAAAGCAAATAAAAATAAATCTGTTATTGGTGTCATGACTATTGATAAAAGTGAGACTCATAAATATGGAATTGTTTCAGGAGAAAAAATAAATAAATCTCTAACTCTTATGAATTCAATGATTGAAAAACCATCCTCTGACAAGGCCCCTTCTTTGCTTGCGACACCAGGCAGATATATTTTAAACCATTCTATTTTTAACATCTTGGGTCAAATCCCTAAAGGTGCAGGTGGTGAGTACCAATTAACAGATGCTATCAATCAAGTATGTACTCTAGACGAGGTTTATGCCTATGAATTTACTGGAAAAAGGTATGACACAGGTCAGTTACCTGGTTATCTTGAAGCAACAATTGATTTTGCTTTGAATGATCCCCAATTAAAACCATACATGCTAGAATTGATTGCTAGCAAGTTAGAAGAAAACAAGGAGTAGTTTTGAAATTATCTCTTTTATTAACAATAATTTCATTTAATCTTTTTTCATATGTGCCAACGGTTGAATCTCTTTTTAGAAATGGAGGTAATGCCGATATTGCTGCCAATACAGTGGTACTTAACATCCAAGTTGAAAAATTAACAACAGATACAGAAAGAAAAGATGAACAAGAGAGTGAGCCTTCTCTAGGAGGTGGCGCGGTTAAGCCTAAAGAATTTAATAATGGATTTTATAAATTGCTTTACTCAAGGGATGCGGAAGATAAACCTATAAAATTAATTCAAGTTGGTTATAAAAGTGAAACAATGAAAGTTGAAGAAATTGTATCATTGAAGCACTTTACAAGCTTTTCAAAATTTCCCTTTTCTAAAGGTGTTGAATCTACTGAGCAAGGACTTTTCTATTCCCTCGTTAATTCTTTGGCGTTAAATGAAGGATTTATGATGGTAGACTTCTTGCGCTCCCGAGGAGTCTCTCTTAAATTTAATACGGAGATTTTAAATAAAGATAAAATTAACTTATTAACTAAATACAAAAATTATCTCAAAGAAGTAAAAAATGACTCTTCTTTAAAAGAAACACTGCCCTCTCCTTTATCTCCAAAGAATGAAGATGAGAGAATTAAAGTTAAAGATCAAATTAAAAGCCCTTTTTTCCATGAGAGTGCTATTGTTAAAAGAATAAAAGAAAAAAATATTTTTTATTGGAAAATTGAAACTGAAAACTTTAGTGCAAAATTTGAAAATGAAACAAGAAAACTCGTTGACTTGGAACTTCAAACAACATGGGGTGTACTTGCTGTCCAGTGCAAGGATTATGTCTTATTTGATGGAGTTCATGAATTTCCTAAGTTTGTCTATTTTAAAGATTTTCAAGGTAACTACTTCCAAATTAAACTTATTTCAATGAAACAATTTAATGATAATGGCAGTTCTTATGATAGAAGATTTGAAAAATATCAAAAAAATCTCTCTGATAATAAAATTGAAAAAAACCTTATTGTTAAGCCAGACTTTGTTTTATAGATGGCCCTTTATCAAGTTGCTGTAAACTTTCCTCACCACGAATCAATTCTCACGTATGAAGGTGACAGTGAAGACATTCAAATTGGTTCGCTTGTTGAAGTCCCTCTTGGAAGAAGAAAAGAAAAGGGTATAGTTGTATCGGAAGAGGCGAGCTCTAAGTTTGATAAATTAAAAAAAATTCTCTCAGTATTAAATCAAGATATTAAAATTTCGAAAGCAGAGTTAGCGCTTTATCAATGGATGTCTAATTACTATCACTATTCTTTAGGGAAGTTAATTTTTGATTGCCTTCCTAAGATGCTTAAAAGGCCTAAAAATTTGAATTGGGTACAAGGTAAGTCGCTAGACCTAGGTTTTGATTTAAATGATTCTCAACAAAAGATTTTAGATTCTATTAAAGACAAAGGATTAGATAAATTTTCTCGCTCTCTCATTCATGGAGTGACCGGAAGTGGGAAAACGGCCATTTATATAAATTTAATAAAAGAAACATTAAAAAATAATAAAAGTGCTCTTTTTTTAGTACCGGAGATTAATTTAACTCCACAGTTTATATCAGTTTTTACTGAACACTTAGATTGTGAAATATATAACTATCATAGTGGTATTTCGAATTCTGAGAAATATCAATTATGGAAACTGCTTCCATTAAGAGAAAAACCAGTACTTATTATGGGTGTGAGAAGTTCCATTTTTCTTCCTATTAAAAACCTAGGTATCATTATTGTAGACGAAGAGCATGATGGATCGTTTAAACAAGATGACAGATGTCCTTATAATGCAAAAGATGTTGCTATTAAAAAAGCTTCATTGATAAATATTCCTATTATTTTAGGATCGGCCACACCTTCAGTGGAAAATTTCCATCAAATGAGAAACTCTGAAAGCTATTACAGTCTTAAACATAGGATCGGAACATCAAGACTTCCTGATGTTGAGCTTATTGATTTAAGAGGAGATGAAAAGCTAGAGCATTGGCCTGTTCATGATAGAGCAATAGAAAAAATATCTAGTGCTTTAAAGAAAAAAGAACAAGTTTTAGTTTTTGTTAATAAATTAGGGCATGCGAGGTTTTTGCAATGTAGAGGATGTGGCCACCGTTTTATGTGTACAAACTGCAGTGTCACACTAACTCCTTATCTTTCAAGAAAATCTTTAGAGTGTCACCATTGCAGTTTTAAAATACCTATGCCCACAAGTTGTCCAGAGTGTAATTGTTTAACTTTGTCTCATAAAGGATATGGGACAGAAAAAGTCCAAACAGTATTGCAAAGTTTATTTAAAGATAGTGTCGTGGAAAGATTTGATAGAGATGAAATAAAAACAGCGACGCAAATTGAAGAAAAATTAAACAGATTTAATGCTCATGAGATTGATATTTTTGTTGGTACCCAAATGCTTTCAAAGGGCCATAATTTTAGAAGGGTTAATACGGTGATTATCCTTGGTGCTGATTCACAGTTGAATTTTCCAGATTTTCGTTCTGAAGAAAAAGTGTATCAACTTTTAACCCAAGTAACGGGCAGAGCAGGGCGATACGGTGATGATTCAAATGTTTTATTACAAACTTACCAACCTGATTATGATCTTTTTAAATATATTAAAAACCATGAATTTGATGAATTTTATTTTAAAGAGATTCAAATGAGAAAGTTGGCTATGTGCCCACCTTTTAAAAGGCTTGCAACAATTTCTTTTCATGGAAGGTTTCAAAATAATGTAACCTTTGTTGCTCAAGAAGTAACAAATGAGTTAAAGAGCCTTGTTTTAAAACATTTTGCTGACGTTCAAATTCTGGGGCCCAGGCCTTCGATGATTGAAAAAAGGGCCAATAAATTTAGCTGGATTACTCTTTTAAAGTCTGAGAATTTAGCTCAGCTTCATAACTTATTGAAAACCTTTGAAATGAACTACAAGAAGCACAAAGGAATTGAATATAAGGTTGATATAGACCCTCAGTTTTTAAATTAATCCATAGAAATTAATGACTTAAAGTATTTCTCTTAAGTTTAGATCATTTTAATCCGAAATGTTTCTGAAGGATTAGTTTGATGTATAAACTTAAAATTTTGTTATTCCTTATTTCTTTAGCAGGCTCTCGTGTATGGGCACAGAGTTTTGATCTACGAAACTCACAAGCTCCGCAAGTAATTCAAGAGTCTTCTTCAACACCTTCATCAGTGGAAAACGATGAAGAAGTGAAAAAAATAACAGTAAAAGAATGTAAGAATATAAATGAAAAGCAATCTATTTTGCCGCGGGATATTCTTCAGCTTATGTTTAAAAATAGAGACAGAGGGGGATTTAGTTTTAAACAAACTAATAGCTTCACTCAGGCCAATATTAGTTCAAGTGATCAAATCTCCAATTGTAAAAACCTTATTAAATATGGATTGAGTGAACCTAATGGAGATAGAGATTTTTATATTTTTGAAGGTGAGGTAACTCATAAGGATAAAAATAATACAAAAAAAGTATCATCAGCTGATGAGTGTAAAGCTGATGATAATTGTAATTGTTATGTTTTAAATGAAAATGAAATTCCAACCTGTCGTTTTAGTATTTACACTAAAACAGATGGTGGAGTTACAAAAGAAGTCTATGATAAATTTTATGAATTAAGTTATTCAGGTTTAACTCAATGTTTAGTTGAGTCTGGTGCTTATAATTCAGATGGCACTATAAATGATGGTTCCAATGGAAAGCCAAGCCAACTTGTTTACGAGAGACTCGGAATGCCTAATTTGTCTGCATCAAGTGAAGGTGAAGTTTTATGTCGTTCTCATAAATCACTGTTTGATGCAGATCGAATGTATGTAAAAAGCAATAACGATTCTGTTAATTACACAATAGATGGATGCTTTGTTTATGAACCATGTGAAAAAAGCAATACACAATTTACGACTTATCGTGAAGCTTCTATTGAAGCGATTAAGGACACAGCTCTTGAGCGATATAGAGCTCATTGCGCTGAAAGAAATTATGATGAACTTCTTTATGGGAATGCAATGGAGCCATTCCAGCAATACTTAAATGATCCAAGTGTGAGAAACTTTGCTGAAAGGCTGCAGTTAGAAAGAAAGGCGAAGGGAAAAGAAATCTTACTAAATGATTATAAAGATTTTGTGAAAAGGATGAGAGGCAAAAGAGATAATGAAGATTTAAAAGATGTCGATATCGCTATTGTTAAAAAATTTATTAGTGAAGTTATTGATCCTTTAATGAATAAAATGGCAGATCTTTCTGATGATATCTACGAAATGAATGATGGGGCAGATAAAGATAAAAAAGAAGAAGATTTAAAAGATTTGGTAACAGAGCTTGAAGGTTATATTCAAGGTGAGTATTTCACCAAGGCTGATCGTTCTAAAGCAATAGATAAAAAAGGCTATGATCTGGCCATTGAGATTAATCGCATAATTGATAGTGTTGAAACTTATACTTTTAGTGGGCTTATGTCAGATAAAGGTCCAAATGCCCTTGATAAAAAAGTGAGAAATCTGGCAGATGATTATGTTGATGTCATTATAGAACTTGAAGACAAGGATTCACGAAGAGCAGGTGATAGGCCTTATGATGGTGTAAAGTATTATGCTAAGGCAAGAGCAGAAACGGAAAAAGTTCAGCAATTAGCTAGGCAAGAGCAAATGGAAGTTCAACAGTTAATGGCCCAGGCACAAAGATATTGTCCTCAACAAGTTGCTCAATATGGTGCTCAGTTAAGCTCTCAAGCAGCAAAGGTGGAAACACTTCAGGGTATTTCTTTTACAGGCTGTGGTTTGTTTGACCAGCTTGTTGATAGAAAGCTTTATTATGCTCAGCTAATGGAAGATGCACTAGCTAGTGCGGAAGAATATTCTACTCTAGCAGCAGAATACGATGCTGATCATAAATATGCTGTAGATAATAATGAGGATCTTGCAGTATTAACAGAACAAGAAAGAATGAGAGCTTTCCAGGGCTATTACCAGAAATACAGTAGTCAGAATCAAATTAGCCAATATAATAATTCTACTTACCAAGACCCTTATTCGTACAATCGTTACCAACAAACGAATATGTTTGCTCAACAAGGAAATCCTTTCCAGCAGCAACAAGGATTTCAACAGTACAATCCATATCAACAATACAGTCCTTTTCAGCAAGGGTTTCAACAGTTTAATCCGTATCAGCAATATAACCCTTATCAGCAGTACAATCCTTACTATAGAACAGGCGCTAATTTTAATTCAGGATTTAATTTAAACTATGGAATAAACGGTGGTGCTCAACAGTACAATCCATATCAACAGTTTAATCGTTTCCCTGCCTATCAACAAAGTCAGGGCTCTGGACCTGTTTTCTACGGGCGATAATTTAGAATTGTAGACCTAGATTTAGACCAATAATAAATGAGTTTTTGACTTCAGCTGGGTTCGCTGTATTGTCGAATTGAAAATAATCCCCAACAAAGTGATAACCCATAAATCCGCCAAGTAAAATATTAGGGTTCCACTTATAATCAAAGCCAAGATCTAGTTCATAACCTAAATCATCTTTTTGTTCAGCTGCTGCAGCACCATTACTTAAATGGCCCTTTTCATGGTTATAAAATGCTTGTCCTGTTTTTGCTACTTCATTGGCCTTAGCAAAAATCAAGGCTGACTTCCAAAGCCATTTCTCAGTAGCATATTCCATATAAATTTTAGCAAAGTTTGTATTTTTAATAGAAGACTCAAAAATATCAGAGGAATGAGTATTTCCATTGGTCGCTGTAAGACCACCTAATGTATTATCAATAGCATTCATATTATAGCGGAACATAAGATAAGCTATTTGATAGTTTGGGTTTAGGGCCATTGCTCCAAATTCAGTCGCACTTCCATCAGAACCACTTACGGTACCAACATTTAGTCCCATTTTTAAAGAAGGGCTCATTTGGTAGTCTGCTTCAAAAATATAAGCACTTGCTTTATATTTTACAGGTGTTGCTGGGTTTGTTGCAGCTCCATAAGGATTATCGATATCTCCACTTAGTATAGGAGCTTCAAAGCCAAGTCTAAATTTTTCCCACTTTTTTTCCATGTAAATATCAAGCACTGAAAGTTTAACGCTACCAACTGGATTGTAAGTATAATTGGTAGCTGTGACTGTTGTTGGGTCAAGGGCAGTATAGTAAGTATTACCAGCTCCAGCATTCCTTGATCCATAATAAATACCAGTACTAAATCCGCTATTGTCGTTATCATAGGCCAGTGAAACACCTATTTCTCTGACCTCTGCTTGTGAATTATATTTTTCAGAACTAATTTTAGTAAACAAAGGAGAAAGTGAGAGGTTTCCAAATCGGTAGTTAACCTCGATCCCATCTTGAGTTGTTATGAAGCGGTCCCACATATCAGTTCCGTCATCATACAGGGCCCCGAGTCCCCAACCTCTTGAGAAGCGTCCAATTTTATAAAGGGCCGATTCAGAAAAAAGTTCAATATAAATTTGGTTCGCTGAAATTCCGCTACTAGATGCTGGCCTTGCGTAATGAAAAAAGCCATTTTGCGAAAAACTGGCGTTGGTTGTTCCACTATCTCCCAGCTGCCCACCTCTGTTGTTACCAATGGAAAGTTCACCTTTAACAGTAGCGCTATCATTAACAATTATTTTGGGTTCTAGTCTAAAAACGTAGGATTGGTATTTTGCTGTTTCACTTGCTCCATCGGGAATAACGGAGTTTGGGGTATAGGTTAGAGATTCTCCCCCTGTTCTTCTCGCATTATTAATTCTGACCCAATCGAAACCAAGTGCTCCCGACCATTCTATGGGTAAACCAGCAAGTGCTGCATTTTGTAAAACACCACATATGACTGTTGTAATAATAATTAAACGAATAAACACAGCTTCTCCTTAACCAAATGCATACTAAGTGCTAGAAATAGTATGAAAACATAATGAAACTGGCAAACTTGATGAAGTTAATAAATGATAAAAAGTTACTAATAAAAATTATGTATGCTGCACTGCTTTCAGCTGCAATCTTATCTTTGGGTTGCGTTGCCTACATATACAAGGTTTCAACCCATATTAAGACTGTCATGGATGGCCATATAGGTCATGGTTCTTTTCGTTCTTTACCGGGTTACTCTGAACTTGAAAAAGATTCTAGGGTCCGAGCAAGTGACCTAAGTAAATACTTACTTTACTCAGACTGGGATATTAATTCTGGAGATTGGCTTGAGTTTCACTCAGATAAATTATTCAAGAACCTTTCAAATTATATTGTAAGCGAAACAATTCAATTACCTCAACCTGTTGTAAATGATTGTGAGGAAATTTATTGCTTTCAATACCGTGTTAGTTTCGGAGAAATTCCTTCTCTTTTATGGCGAGGACTTATTGGAATTGAAGATACTAGGTTTGTCCATCATGCGGGCGTTGATCTTAAATCAATTGCGAGGGCCTTAGTCACTGATATAAAAGAAATGAGATTTGCCCAGGGCGGGTCAACAATTACTCAGCAATTAGTAAAAAACCTCTTCTTCTCAAATGAAAGGAAGTTAATCAGAAAAGTAAAAGAAGCTATTTATGCTATTTATCTTGAGTCTCAGTATTCAAAAGATCAAATTCTCAATGCTTATTTTAATGAAGTTTACTGGGGTACAATTTCAGGTATCAAAGTAAAAGGCTTTTATTCTGCTTCCTTGGCTTATTTTTCTAAAAGACCTCAAGAGCTTGATGAATATGAAGTTTCAATATTGGTGAGCATGTTAAAGGGTCCATCTTATTATAGCCCTGTCTTTCATCCGGAGAGGTTAAAAGAAAGAGCAAAAGTTGTTTATAATAAATTAAAAGAGTTAAATTTTATTGTTGAAGAAAACTCCATGTGGACTGACTCTAAGTTTGATCGTTGGGTAAAGAATGTAAAAAACTCCCATCAGGGTAGATGGGTTCGTGATATTTTTAAAATGAGTGTGAGCAACGAAAAGATCTATGATTTTTTTGAGTACTATATTTTCATGCGTTCAATAACAAAAACAGTTGGCTTAATTGAAGAGAGAATAGAAGGGAAAGATATTGCCGTGAAGGCCATTGTAAAAGAACTTAACTGTAAAGAAAAATGCAAATCATTTACCTATTACAGCAAATTAGAAAGAGATAAGGGTGTTGCCATTTCTGATGAAAGACATCAAGTGGGGAGTATTCTTAAGCCTATTTTCTATCAAATTATATTAAATAATGGAGTTTCTTTAACTGATACAGTGTCAACTGAGCCGATTACATTAGATTTAAAATCTGGAAAATGGACACCAAAAAATTCTTCAAAAACCAAGACGGAAGAAATTACAGTTTTAGATGCTTTAAGAAAATCAAGAAATATTCCATTAATTAGACTTGCCCAACAAGTAGGTTTTCAAAAAATTGAAAATGAAGCCATTCTATATTTACCTCAACTTCAATTACCTTTAGCAGAATTTCCTGCTCAAATGTTAGGGGCAGTAGAGCTATCTGTTAAGGATGTATTTGAGACATACCGCCAATATATTCAAACAGAGTGTCAGAAAATCTTGGATGGTGAATATTTTTTTGAAAATAGTTTAATGAAATTTCTATCAGATCATAGTGAGACAACTATTTCGAGATTAATTTCCCCTTATCTCAAAGATGCTCCTTTTTTTGGAAAAACAGGCACGACAAATAATGGTTTGGACAATTGGTATGTTTCCTTTGATGGCAAAAGAATTTATGTCATTTGGTTTGGTCTTGAAGGGAGCCGTGTTGAGCAAAAACTAAGGCTTTCTGGCGCTAGTGCCTCATTTCGGATATTTCAAGATTTTCAAATTTATAGAGGTAAAAGATTTACCGAGCTTGGTTGCCCAGAGAATCAGTAAGCCTTTAAGATTCCATACTTTACCATCCCAATTGGCCATTTTTGACTATTTTGGCCATTGCCAAACTTTCTAGCTTTAGTGTAGTTTGGAGCATGTCAGAAATGTATACTGGGGTGTCGACAAGTGGTAAGTCAGCAGATTTTGATTCTGCCATGCGCAGGTTCGATCCCTGCCACCCCAGCCATCTAAAATAATAGCGGAGGTCATTGTGAGAAGAATTGTTCTGGTATCAGGCTCATCAACACCATCTCTCTCTAAGGCCATTTCTGAATCACTTGATGTTCCCCTTGTTAATCCTCAGCTAAGACGTTTTGCAAATGGTGAAATTTATTGTGAGATTGAAAAAAATGTCAGAGGTGCTGATGTTTTTATAGTTCAATCAACATGTACTCCTGCCAATGAAAATTTAATGGAATTATTAATTATTATTGATGCTCTAAAGAGAGCTTCTGCAAGCTCTATAACGGCAGTAATGCCCCACTATGGTTACTCAAGGCAAGATAGAAAAGTAAGCCCAAGATCTCCTATTACTGCGAAACTTGTTGCTGACTTAGTCACAACTGCAGGTGCCACGCGAGTTATTACAATGGATTTGCATGCGGGTCAGATTCAAGGTTTTTACAATATTCCTTTTGATAATATTTATGCTTCTCCTGTCTTTTTAAAGTTTATGAAAGAAAATCTTCCTTTAGATAATTTAATGTGCATATCACCAGACTCTGGTGGCGTTGAAAGAGTTAGGCATTACGCCAAGAAACTTAATTGCGAATTAGGTCTTATTGATAAAAGAAGAACGGCACCCAATGTAGCGAAGGCCATGAATGTTGTTGGGGATGTTAAAGGCAAAGATGTTGTTATTATTGATGATATGATTGATACAGCAGGAACACTTGTCCAAGCTGCTGAAGCGCTTAAAAAAGAGGGCGCTCAAAGGATTTTCTGCTGTTCAACCCACGGAATTTTTTCAGACCCGGCCCTAACTCGACTAGCAGAATGTGATGCTTTAGAGCAGGTTATTATTACTGATACAATTCCTCTTACAGCTGAAGGCAAGAAGGTCAGTAAAATTAAAGTATTAACAACTAGCGATATTTTATCTAAGGCCATTCACCGCACATTCAACCATGACTCTGTGAGTTCATTGTTTATATAAAATTATGATTAAATTAATAGTTGCCCTTGGAAATCCTGGCCTTGAATATGAACTTACTAGGCATAATATTGCATGGATTTTGGTAGATTCAATTGATTGCCTTGGAGTTTGGAAAGAAAAATTTAAAGGTGAGCTAAACAGCTACACTGTTGATGGTGAAAAGAGATATTTCTTAAAGCCAATGACTTATATGAACTTAAGTGGTGATAGTGTTCAGCCTGCTTGCAGCTTTTATAAGATAGAACCAACCGAGGTTCTGGTTATTCATGATGAATTAGATCTTCCCTTTGGCCAAATAATGTTTAAAAAAGGTGGGGGACTAGCTGGGCATAATGGTCTTAAATCAATTGCTCAAAAATTGGGAACCCAGGACTTTTTACGCTTAAGAATGGGGATAGGAAGACCTGAGCGAGGTAGCGTGTCTAACTGGGTTTTAAGTAAATTTCCAGCAGAAGACGATGATAGGCTAACAACTTATATGAAAGGTACTGATGAGGCCCTTTTACTTGCTCTTAAAAATGGCTTTGAAAAAGCTGCAACTAAATACAGTAAGAGAAACTTTATTGAGGAATAAATTATGGGTTTAAATTGTGGAATTGTAGGACTGCCAAATGTGGGTAAATCAACTATATTTCAAGCGTTAACATCTGCCCCAGCAGAAGCTGCGAACTATCCTTTTTGTACAATTGAACCTAATCAAGGGATTGTGGCAGTTCCTGATATAAGATTAGATAAAATTACAAAATTTATAAAGCCTCAAAAAACAATTCCAGCAGTTGTTGAGTTTTTGGATATTGCAGGACTTGTTAAGGGTGCAAGTAAAGGTGAGGGTCTTGGAAATCAATTTTTAGGCCATATTAGGCAAGTGGGAGCGATTATTCACGTTGTTCGTTGTTTCGAAGATGGAGATATTATCCATGTCCACGGAAAGGTAAACCCTGTTGATGATATTGAAACAATCAACATAGAACTGGCCTTAGCTGATTTAGAAACTGTTCAAAAGAGATTGTCAGGACTAGATAAATTTTTAAAGTCCCATGATAAACAAGTTCAAACCAAAGCAAAAATAGCAAAACCTCTTTTAGAAAGATTAGTTTCAGGGTTAGAGGAAGGTAAGGCTGCAAAAAGCTTAGGTTTTGATGATGAAGAAGTGGAAGCGGTTGCAGACCTTCACTTAATAACGATGAAAAAGATGCTTTATGCCTGCAATGTGGATGAAGAGAGTATTAATGAAGATAATGGGTATGTAAAAAGCGTAAGAGAACTGGCCCAAAAAGAGGAAGCGGCAGTTGTTAAAATTTGTGGAAAAATTGAATCTGAAATAGCTTCATTAGAATCAGATGAAGAGAAAAAAGAATTTTTAGAATCGATTGGGCTGGAAGAATCTGGTTTGTCTCTTCTTATTAAAGAAGGCTATGACCTTCTAGGGTTAAAAACTTATTTTACAGCAGGTGAGAAAGAGGTGCGTGCTTGGACATTTGAAAATGGCTACAAAGCGCCACAGGCCGCTGGTGTTATTCACACTGACTTTGAAAAAGGGTTTATTAAAGCAGAAGTTTACCACTGTGATGACTTATTTAATTTTCAATCAGAGCAAAAAGTAAAAGAAGCTGGAAAATTTAGAATTGAAGGAAAAGAGTATATTGTAAAAGATGGGGATATTATGCACTTTAGATTTAACGTTTAAATCTATTTAGTGCAATATCAAAAAGTTCATCAGTTTTCGACGAATCAACCATTTTTAATTTTTCATGCATTAGCTTATAAAAAAATATATTTCTAAAAATATATTTTACGTAGTTGCGAGTTTCGTTAAAGGGAATGTTTTCAATATTATGTAGAATAGAATCAGATTTAAAATACTTGCTCCTCCATCTTTTCACACGAGATTCTCCTGCATTATAAGCTGACAAAGTATAGACAAGATTTCCTTCATATTTATTGTACAAATACTCAAAATACTTACTTCCCACTTTAAGGTTTATTGTGGGGTTTTGTAAGTGTCGATTTTTTAATTTTCTCTCTATTGTTCGAGCAGTACTTGGCATGAGTTGCATTAAACCAGTTGCTCCAACATGTGATTTAGCTTCAGGATTAAATGCTGACTCTTGTCGAATAAGGGAAAGCAAAATGATGGGGTCAACGCCTTCACTTGCTACTTTTCTAATTTTTCCTAAGAATGGTTTTGGAAAAAGTTGTCCAAGCAATGTTTTAGATAAGTCTAAGTTTTCTCTACTAATCTCTCTATAAAGAATTTTAAATGAGGCAACATAATTGTTAACAGATCCAAGTAGGGCAGCACTTAAAAGGGCAATATTACTTTTATAAAAATCTCTTTCTATGCCGGAAGATTTTCTCACAATATCATTAACATCACTTCTACTAAGATCATTATACTCAGCCTGAATGAAAGGGATAAAGTTTTCCTGGCCCCACAGTTTTAATCTTTTTAGTTTGTTTCTTCCATAATAAGTAAGGTCATTCATAGAGAGAATAACTCCATTAGGAGTTTTTTCAATTTTATCAAGGTAGTAACTATCACTCTTGAGTGAGTTGTTTTTGATTGTTTGAATATTTTTAGTGGCCATAATCGCATAATAGGTCAACGAGTGAGCATTAATAAGCTTTGTGTAGTAACTAATTGCAGCTGAATAGTCCTTGTTTTTCATAATAGAATGAGAGATCCAGAACTTTAGCCTTGCACTATGATTATCAAAATTAGTTAATAAATCTTGTGAAATAATAAAGCTGTGTGCAGATGAGTATTGTTTGTTATTTATGAAGGTCCAAAGATTTTGAAAAATAGCTTCATTTTTTTCTTCCCCGTTTGAATTAGAAATAGCATATTCGAAAAGTGTTCGGGCTTTTTCTGGATAATCCTCTCTAGATAAACTTCGCCCTAGATATAAAATTCGTTCAATAGTTTTTTCATAGGGGAGGTATTTTTTATTTAGTTTATGAAAACCAAGTAAGTCTTCAATTTCTTGAGAGATATTGCTTTTTTTTACAGAAATTTTATCTTTAATAATATTAGTTAAATGTTTAAGTTGCTGGTAGTAAAGAATAGGAGTTTGTTTATTTTTTAATCCCTTTTTTTGTAAGAAATGAGTAAGTTCAGGGTCAATGCTCACTCGAGAGAGTAAACTGTGGTTTACTTCAAGATTTAAATCTATGACTTGTTTGATAATCAAAAAAGAGATCTCTTCGTAGATGATTTCATTTTTACTGATTTTATCAATAAAGTTATAAAAATCGAAGCTATTAGAAGAATTTAAGAAGTAAGTGAAATGTGTATATAAATAGGTTTTAATTTTATTATTCAATTCACTCTTGTTTTCAAGTTCTTTATAAATCAAATCGAGTGTGTATTTATGGCATGTGCCAAGTAGTTTATTATTAAGCAATCCTTTGACGGAATGGGGATAATGCTTTTTTTCAATACTTCTACATGTTTCAATAGATTGCAAATAAGATTTTTGTGATGAAATTTGCTCAAGCTCTGAGATCCAGTTTTCGAAATCTTTAAATAGTTTGCTTCGACTAACTTGTTTTTTTATGTTTTTTAAATTTTGATAATTAATATAGTTGCTATTAAAATTTTTGAAATATTCAATGATGTTTTTTGCGATATTTTCGTCTTTTTTTGATAAACGAAGTGCTCTTGCTTGGATAACATTTTTTAAAACGAGGGTTTTTTTTTCAAGCTTAATAGAAGCATTTGAAAAATTGCTCGATGCCAAAAAAAACAATGCCAAAACAGATTTAGTCAACTATGCCTCCTGCAAGTGCGACTTCACTTGAATCTTATCATTGTTATGATTAAATTTGCAGGAGGTAATAAAGATTTACTGGTTATAATTCTTCGTCAAACCGATCTTTTGTTTGTTCTAAGCGTGAGACGATTTCCTTCAATACAGGTTTTTTATCTTCAGGGACAACAATGGATAAATTGTTGATGTAATGAATGACTTCTTCAATATACTTGGAGTCGTCTTTATAACGATCTGAGATAGATTGGAAAGCCTCATTAAAGTAGTCGGCTACTTCTCTAAAATAATCTCCGTTTCTAAAGAAAAGTGTTTCGGGGGCATTTCCGTCGGATATATGTTTTAAGAACTTTTTAAGTTTGAACATTGGTCCAGCAATTTTATGACTAACAAATATAAAAATAAAAAAGACACCGGCAATATAGAAAAGTTGAAAAATTAACAAAGAGGCAATGACGCCCTTTTTCACATCGGCCATATCCCCTTGCACTGCACTTGGAAGCTTATCTAAAAACATATCAAATACACTATAGATGACAAAAGGGTAGATGAGACTTGATACAGCAACAATTAAACAAACCATGAGGCTGAATTTAATTTGAAATTTTTGATCGATGAGAAAAATATTTCGCTTGTACGCCAATGCATAATCCTTTTGATTGGTATTATTTTATTGGATTTTTCACTAGATTCCACTAAGAAAAGAGATTTTTTATTTATTTCAGTGTAAAGTCATATAAATTAAGTAAAGCAATATAGAGGAATAAAATGGACACTAAGTTACAAGAACTATTGGCAAGGGTTGTCAATCCGGCCACAGGTAAATCTCTAGTCGAAGAGCAAAGAATCACATCTTGCAAGGAAGAGTTCGGGCAACTTGTTATCGAGTATAAGCGAGATGAAATCTCACCTCTGGATAAGAGAGAAATTGAAAAGCAAATTGCTCAAGTTTTTGGAGAGCATTTTCCTATTGAAAATATAAAAGTTCTGACTATTTCTGAACGCTCCCAAGAGGTTTATAAAAATCTTAATTCAAAAAGTGACGAAGCTAAAGAGGCTACTTCTGCGCCTAAAGAGAGTGCAAACTTAAAAGTAGGTCATGGAAGCATAGGTCAAAAGAAAAAAGTCCCTGGTGTAAGTAGTGTAATAGCGGTTGCATCTGGGAAGGGGGGAGTTGGTAAATCTACTTTTAGTGCTAACTTGGCCATCTCATTAAAAAATCAAGGTTTAAAAGTTGGGTTAATTGATGCTGATATTTATGGCCCTTCGTTACCAATGATACTAGGTAAAAGAGATGTAAAACCATTTTCTAATTCTGAAAAAAAGATAATCCCTGTGAATGCTCATGGAATATCTTTTATTAGTTTTGGACTTTTTATTAGCGAGGAAGAGCCTGTCATTTGGAGAGGTCCAATGCTTGGTGGCGTTTTAAATCAATTCTTATTTGATGTTGATTGGAGTGGCCATGATGTTCTTATTATCGATTTGCCACCAGGGACAGGGGATATTCAATTATCAATGATTCAGAGCACAAGTGTTGATGGAGTAGTTGTTATCTCTACTCCTCAAGACGTGGCCCTTCTTGATGCGACAAAAGGTCTTGAGATGTTTAGAAAGGTTGAAATTCCTATACTGGGCCTAGTGGAGAATATGTCTTCGTTCATTTGTGATTCCTGCGATAAAGAGCATTTCATCTTTGGGAGTGATGGAGTTAAGAAGGCTTCTCAAAAATTAGGAGTGGATTATTTAGGTTCTATCCCTATTGATATAGAATTAAGGCGAGGGTCTGATCGAGGGGTTCCTTTTATGTCTAATAAGGAAAATGAGAGTAAGTTGGCTTGGAAGAGATATGAGGCCATAGCTTTTAGTGTTTCTGATAGATTGGCCCTGGCAAATAAAGAAAATAAAGGCTTTTTTTCAAAGCTATTCAGGACTTGATATGTATTTAGAAGAAATCCAAGAGGTTATTGAAGAGCAAATTGCTGTTTCGTTTACAGGTAAAATCATTGTTTTAAATAAGAAAAATAAGCAGCAAATTGGCTTTATGGTAATCCATGAGGGTGATGTTGTTCGAGTGGAATATATTAAGGCCAGTGGGTTAAAAGCATTTTATTCATTCTTTATTGATATATTTGATAAAAAACCAATCGATATCATTGTTGAGCCTGAGGTTATTGATAATTTTCAGCGCAATATTCATTATCCTTATTCTGTTTTAAAAGCAAAAGTCGGGTCGGTCCTTTCTCGTTACTCAGCATCTGTTAAAACAAGACCCCCTGAAAACTTAAAGCTTCTAGTTCGGGGAGACTTTATTACAGAGGGGGATGAGGTGACTTCAAATGAATATGATGTCCTTTTAACACTTTCGGATTATAACAGAGTAAAAGATGTATACGAAAACTGTTTATTATTGGACTTTGAAATCACAGATGCATTAGTATCACTAAGAAAAAAAAATGCGATTAAAGTAATTAAACCCAGTATACAATCTCATTAAAGGAGTCTTTTTTGAAATCTCAAAAACACAATCAAGGTGAATTAGCTACTTTAAATGTCCAAATTGAGAAGGACCTTGTTGAAGCTGTTAAAACAATGTCTGAAAACAGCGGAATGTCTGAAGGGGAAATCGTGGCCATTGCTCTGAAAAGGTTCAGATCTTCCCATGCTGATTATATGGGTTGTGCGCCTAAATTGGATTAAATTTGCAGTTATTCGCCTATCATATGCCTCTGTAATATCTGCTACTTTTCAGACTTAATTAGAAAGTACTATAGCTAATCACAGAGAATTATTAACAAAGTAAAAGAAGAGGACTTTATGGGTATTGTCCACGTAAATACCGGAGGAGCTCCTTATGATAAATCTCCTATAAATATTTCAATAATGCTTTGTCTTTAAAAATTCTATCTTATAATCCACAACATGAGAAATACACTAGCACTGTTCATTGCAATATTTTCTATTTACTCTCAAGCACAAACAGCTTCAGTCTATGAAGCCATGGCCAGAGAGTCCTATGCTAAAATTACTGATTTTTGGGTAAATGAATATGCTATAGTAGAGCAAAGCCCAAAAATTATATTCGATCATGAGTTACGCGAAACTTTTAATGATGATTCTTTCTTTGATGCGAATAAATTGATTTATTTATTTTATTTCAAATATGACCTTGCTAAGTATGCCCCTCATAGTCTGAATATATTCTTTAATGAATCGAGATTAAATTACTATCTAAAAGGATATGACTCTGCGCTGGCCATTGATGTTACTTTGGCTCACGAATGGGGACATCATATTCAATATAAATTTAATGGTTGGATTAAGGATGAAGTGACCAGTGAAGAGGAAAATATAGTTTATGAACTTTCTGCGGACTGCTTGGCAGGCTTTTATATTGGCTCGAATGATAATTATACTACTGAACAAAGGAGAGCTCTCGGCAACTATTTGTCCGTTTTAGCTGGAGGCAACCACGGTAGTCCTTCCCAGAGACGAGAATCTTTTCTAAGAGGACTTGAACTGGAGAGCTATTTAGAATGTTTTTAGCGGCCTAGAGTTTATTATTACGCACACCCCTTATGTTAGAGAGACCTTTAAAGGGCCTTTAACTGCCTAAAAATTAGACAGTATATTGTCTACTAATCACATCTGTTCAATTCACTAGATAAAACCCGGATGTAACTACTGTAAAAACAGATAGTTAGGTGCATGCAGAGATGCGTTATTATGGCCTAGAGATTGCATCATATAACTTGAAAAGGATAAGACTATGAAGCAAAAGCAACTTAAACAACTCTCAAAAATCACTCTTGGCCTGACGGCAATGGCATTGTTTACCAGTGGTACTTATAATACTTTTGTATTAAATTCCAAGTCTTTTATGAAAAGCCGTGAAGTGAAGTTTGTTAAAAGGCTTGATGAAATTCAAGGTGAAGTAAAAGTGGCCCAAAATAATTGGAATGATTTAGCTTCTCCTAAAATTAAACAAGAAGTGAGACGAGAAATTATTGCTGTTAAAAAAATAAATGAAAATAATCCATCGGTACAAAAAAGAAAAATTCAAAAAAAAGATTTAGCTTCTGCTGAAAGAAAAATTCAAAATCCTATTACCCAAGAAAATGTTAAGGCAGATCCTATTATTAAGCAAAGACTAGATTTAAAACTAGCGAGTTTCTTTAATACAAGACTTTATAAAGCACCTCTAAAAGGTGAACAATTTGAAGGGTCTCTTTATACCAATGATGGAATGATTGAATCGTTGGAAGTTTCTCTCCCAGAAGGAAAATCTATTAATATTGCTTATTCGGAAATGCAAGGAAACATTTTTACATATGAGCTTAATGGAGAGCTTTATAGTGGAATGATATATGAGGCAGGTAAGGGGAATTATATGGTTAATTTAACCAATGGCCCTTATGCTGATACTCGAATGAAGTTTATGGGAGAAGAAGCACTTACGGATCCAAATAGAGATATTGCAAATAAAGCAATAAAAGTTGATGAAGATAAATTAGACCAAGCTGATGATTATTCAGATGAAGAGCTGGATAAAGAAGAGAAGCGTAAAGAACTAGCGGATGATGCTGTAGATAATTATGAAGAAAATTACAATGATGAAGCTGTCGCCTCTGAAGGTATTATTCAAAATGAAGATGAAGTAGAGTTTTAATTAATTTTTCAAAGGAAATAGAATGAAGACCAAATTTGCTTTTATTATCTTGGTTTTAAACATAAGTACAGTGTTTGCTTCGTATTTTATTCCAAGTAAACTAGAGTGTGTGCGTGTACTAGAAGAATCTTTCATTCACCGTGGGGAAATGAGTTATGCACAATGGGTAGCCAAAGGCCTGGAAGATAAGGGTGAAAAGCAGATAAGTTGGATTAACTTTTGGAAGAATATTCGTCAACACGAAGGAGCTAAGTTCGTTACAGCAAAAAAGAACTTATTGGATAACTGCTATAATCAATCTAAGGTTTGTCTTGAACTACTAGATACAGCTCTGTCCCAATTAGAGGATGCTCATGGGGCTAAGGGATATGCTTTAACACTATCTGAAGATAGTAAAGATTATTTTGAGAATATGTATAAAAGAAATATGAAGTTTTTAAGCTATACTGAAAGTGAAATGATAAGTTCATGCATAGTCTCTTCAGTTATTCAAAATGATGTTTCAGTAACAGATGTGAGTATCAATAAATTTATTATCGAGTCACATAGTTTGGCACCAGGTAATAATAAAACGAGAAAGGCAATTCAACAATCGCGATAATAGTTAAATAAAGAAAACAAGTGGGTTAGAATGAAAATTTTATTTTTGATTACTCTTTTTTCGGTTAACTTATGTTTTTCTCAGATATCAATGAAAGGTAAGCTTGCAACAAATAATAATTTACTGATTGAGCAAAATATCAAACTTCAAAATAAAGTAGATGAATTGAATAAAAAAATACTTGAACTTGAAGAAAGGGAACATAAGAATCATTCATCATGGTTGATCGATTCTAATACTAAAAAAACAGAGTTAAAAAAAATTACAGATGCTCTTGTCGTCTGTCAGTCTGAAGTTCAAACAATCTCAGCTTCTCTTAATGAAGTAGTAGATAATGATCGAGCTTTTGATGATTTGGTTTTAGGAGTTCAAAAATCGTTAGAGCGAATAATGGGTGTTCCTCTATATAGTGTTGAACTTGATTCAAAAGGTATTTAACTAAAAATAACGCGCATAGACTATAAATTCCTAACAACGAGTAATACATTCCCCTTTATACTAAGGGGGATGAATGAAATATTTACTTTTAATCTTAATTTCAATGGGCTCGTTTGCACAAATGGGCAGTCAAAACTTAAATTGTACAGAAGAAGGGATTTCTCATGGAAATTTCTATGTGATTACTCCAGATATGAATTTAACAAGTGCTCGTTTTAATAATGATCTATTAGAAGTCGAGGCAGCCAAAGGTAAAATTACAAATATTAAGCTTGTGCAATTAGATGGAAAGCAAGATAGCGTTACTTCAACTACGGAAGAAATTGTTCTATTTAAGGAAACCACTGGTAAGTTTGAGTTTTACATTAAGCTTGGTAGTAAACAGGCCACACGCTCAGGGATAATAGTTTCAGGAAAGGTTACCAAAGGTGCTTATTCGATAGATATATTAAATAGAGATTCAATGGTTTTTGATGAACTTTCCTGTATTGCGCCAGAGAGTTTTTACGATAGTTTATAAGTTTTTAGCCTAGAGAAAGCATTTCTTTTTCTAGGCCATCTTTATCATAGACATCAATTTTGCCCACTAAAATATTAATCTTAGCACATGGCCATGGTATGCGAATTTTGTTCCATGACTTATGAGATATCCACGCCTGAGTAATATAAGCTCTCATTGGAGCAATCTTTTTATTGTACTTAGTGCTGATAGCTGGAAGCCCATCTTTGACTTTATAAATAGGTCCCTTAGGGCCATCAACTGACATTGATATCTTATGTCCCGCTCTGGCCTTTTTCATGGCCTCAATAAATCCTGCGAGTCTTCTTCTATTAGTTGATCCTCTTATAGGTAGATAACCAAGATATTCAGCGAGCCCATTTATAATCCAACCGTCTTTGGATTTTGAAATAAGAATATTAATATTTTTTTCACTAAAATATTTAATAAGACATAATTCATCTTGGTGCCAAAATGAATAGAGACAATTGCTGTCAGGGTGAGGTTCTAGTTTATAGAGATCTTCGAAGAAGATTTTTCTATCTTCTTCATGTTTAAAATTAACTTCATAGCGCCAAGTAGAACCATAGATTTTGTAAATAAATCCGATTAACAGACCAATAAGTTTTTGCGGGATAAAATTTTCGTATTCTTCTTCGCTGATCATATTGATAAATTATAGCAAAAAAAAGGCCCTCATGTAGAGGGCCATATTGTGGAAAAGTCTGTTTTTTATTTTCCTAAAAAGGCTTTAAATTCTTCCGTAAGGATTGGAACAATTTGGAATAGGTCTCCAACGATTCCATAATCAGCTTTCGTGAATATAGGAGCGTCAGGATCCGTATTAATGGCAACAATACATTTTGAAGTTCTCATTCCTGCTAAATGTTGAATTGCCCCTGAGATACCACAAGCAATATAAAGTGATGGCGCCACTGTTTTACCAGTTTGACCAACTTGCATTGAGTGAGGAGCATATCCTGAATCAACAGCAGCACGTGAAGCTCCAACAGTTGCTCCGATAACTTCTGCGAACTCATCTAGAATTTTAAAGTTAGCGGCCTCTTTCATAGCACGACCACCTGAGACAATAATATTAGCTTCTGTAAGATCAACTTTTTCAGATGCTGATTTTATAATTTCTTTAATTGCAGCTCTGATTTCTCCTGCATTACCACTAGCATCTTTTACATTACCAGCAGCAGATTTTGGTGACTCTGGCATACCAAGAGCATTTGGTCTTACTGTGACAAAATGTGGTTTAGGTCCTTGAATAGCTACTTTTGCTAAACATTTCCCAGCAAATAATGGTCTTGTGCCATTAAAAGTATCGCCTTCCATGATGAAATTTGTCACTTCACTTGCCATTCCGGCATCAAACATACCGGACAGTCTTGGAAATAAATCTTTTGCTAGAGCAGTAGACCCTGCGAATACGTAATCATACCCACCAGCTGCAATAAATTCTTTTAAAGCATTGGCATAACCTTCTGGTGAGTACTTATCTAATTTATCACCTTTAATCTTATGAATATTTTCTGCTCCGTGAGCTGCAAGAGCCTTGACTCCTTCTTCTGGAATATCTCCAATAGCGGCAACATCAATTGTTTGGCTGGCGAGTTTTCCTAAAATTTCAAGAGTGACACTTTTAACTGAGGTTGCAGTTGTTTCTGTAAATACTAATACTTTTGCCATTTTATATCACCTTTGCTTCATTTCTTAATAAGCCAATAACTTCTTTTACAACATCTCTTTGTTTTGCTTCATCTGTTGCTTCAAATTTTTTCCCAGCTGGTTTTTCAGGTGGAAGTTGAAAGTTTGAATAAACAATTCTTCTATCGTCTTCAGTGACACCAACATCAGCGAGAGAGTGAGTCGCAAGTGGTTTTCTTTTTGCTTTCATGATTCCTGGAAGAGAGGCATATCTTGGAGTGTTAAGTCCTTTGTTACAAGCAAGGACTGCAGGTTTTGTCACTTCGTAAACTTCAAGTGCTCCACCTTCAACTTCCCTTTTGACTGTTAGTTTATCACCATCTTCAAATCCAACAATAACTGATACAGAAGGAAGATTTAACATTGCTGCTAATAGTTGTGGAACTTGCAAACAATCATCATCAATAGCTTGTTTTCCAGTTAAAATAAGATCCGGTGTTTTGCCAGATTTTTCAATGGCACCTTTTAAAGCTTTTGCAATCATATAAGAATCTAGATTATCTTCAGCTTCAACTAGGATGGCTTCATCTGCACCCATGGCAAGGGATGTTCTTAGGGCTTCAGTATCTTTTACGCCCCCAACTCTTGCAACAGTTACAGTTGCACCACTGTTAGCTGCTTTAACTAATAAAGCTTGCTCAACGGCAAATTCATCATAAGGATTTAGGATCCACTTAATTGATGATGTTTCAATATATGTTCCATCACCATTTGGTTTTACTTTTGTTTCCGTATCAGGAACTTGTTTAACACATACGAAAATATTCATTTTAAAAACTCCTTTGAAGGGAAATTATTTTAGCACTTCTCTGGCAATAACAAGCCTTTGAATTTGAGACGTGCCTTCATAAATTTGAATTAGTTTTGCATCTCTCATCAGTTTTTCAACAGGGTATTCCTTAGAATAGCCATAACCGCCATAAACTTGTACCGCATCTGTTGTGATTTGCATACAAGAGTCTGCTGCAAATGCTTTTGCATAACTTGCAACCAGGGTGTTTCTCTCACCTTGATCGGCCATCCACGCAGCTTTATAAGTAAGTAGTCTTGACGCTTCAACTTTCATGGCCATATCGGCAATAATTGTTTGGATTGCTTGATGCTTTGCTATAGGTACACCAAATTGATTTCTTTGCTTTGAATAGTTAATGCTTTCATCAAGGGCCCTTTGAGCTCCTCCAACGGCAGATGAAGCAACAAGAGGTCTAGAGTGATCAAGTGTCGCCATGGCTATTTTCCAGCCATCTCCGGGTTTGCCAAGCATATTTTCTTTCGGAACCTTTACATTGTTAAAAGTGATACCACGTGTATCAGATGAGCGGTGTCCCATTTTGTCTTCTTTTTTTCCCATTTCTAATCCTGCAGTGCCTTTTTCAATAACGCAGACGCTAATACCTTTATGCTTTTGTGCAGGATCAATTGTTCCGTAAACAACAAACAAGTCAGCATGGCCGGCATTTGTTATCCACATTTTATTACCGTTTATAATCCAATGATCGCCCCCATCTTTAAAAGTTGTTTTGATACCTGCAGCGTCAGAGCCATTATTGGGTTCTGTTAAGCAGAAAGAAGCTATTTTAAATTCTTGGGTGAAAGGAGTAAGCCATTTCTTTTTTTGTTCATCACTGCCTCCAATAACAATAGGAAGAAGTGCTAGGTCGTTGGCCATAAAGCTTGTATTCATTCCCATACAGCCATAAGCCAAGGTTTCAGAAATGATAACGGAATCTAAATTAGAAAATCCAGTCCCGCCGTACTCTGAGGGGATACAAGTATTAATAAGGCCTAGCTCCCATGCTTTTTTAAAGTGATCCATGGGGTATTTGCCTTGCTCGTCATATTCTTGGGCCACAGGAATGATTTCATTTTTAGCAAATTTAAGAGTCATCTCTTTTATTTCTTTTTGCTCAGATGTAAGTTCGAATTCCATAACTACTCCTTATACGGATTTGCACAATTATTGAATGTTGTAGGAATTCTAAAACATTTTTCAAGAGTTTCATAGAAAGGAAGTTCAGATAAAGGTTTTACAATAAATGAGCGTTCTGACCATCTTGGATGAGGTATTTGAACTTTTTCTTTGTTTATATGCTCAGCCCCCCAGAATATTATATCAAGATCAATAGTTCTTGGACCTTTGGGAATATCCCGACGCCTCCCCATCTGGGCCTCAATTCCTAGCAGGACGTCCATTACACTCTCAGGTGATTTATTAGGGATCTCAAACTCAAGCATTTGATTTAAAAAATTAGGTTGTTTAGTATATTCAACAGCTGGCGATATATAAACTTGGCTTTGTGCAATAAAGGTGAATTTTTCGCTTAGGTAATTTTTGGCTTCAATCAGGTATTGTAATGAGTTTCCTAAATTTGAACCTGTCGCAATAATGAGTGACATTATTTTTTCTTCTTCTTCTTTTGAAATTCTTTTTGATAATACTCTTCAATTGAAGGGAGTTTGGTTTCAGCAGGGGGCTTGGGAGGAGCTTTCACGCCACATGAAAAAAATAAAAATAAAGTGATATAAATTAAATTAAAACTCAATTGCAAAACCAACGTTAAAAATATCTGTTCCAATGTCAGCTTTAATAAACCAACCTGGCACTAATCTTCTTAACACTGTAACACCAAAAACAATACCTGTTTTTTCACTGTCCGCAACAAGTTCATTTTCATCTCCAATCAGATCACTATTAGAGAGTTGCATTGTTGCTGATTGATAACCAATATAAGGTTGAGCATAAGAATATAGGGGAAGTGCGAAAGTATATTTAAGTCTTGCAACAATATTAACAACAGAAGCATTAACTCCCTCTGAGGGAAACTCACTCATTTGCGAAGTTCCAACAAAGGCTTCGCCAAATATATTTGGTGAAACTTGGTACATCCAAGAAGCGCCCCAGTGAGTATAGTTTTGTGCTTCATTATCTTTATTTTTCCCTGCGTATTGGCCATAGGAAACACTTACGATATGATCGTTGGGCAGTATTCTTTTCTTTTGATCATCAAGGTCTCCAATTAATTTATTATTAAATAAGTCATCTTCATCTGAAATACTTGGGAAGCCATCATCACTTTCAGTTTTCTTTTTCTCTTGCATTTCTTTTTTACGAGATTTTCTGTAGGCGGCATCGTCACCTTTGATAATTTGTACATCAAGGCCACGTCGCAATTGTCTCCACATAGCAAGGGAATAAATTTTCATCATTTTTATTCCAGCTCTATCCTTGGTTGTTTTGGCCACTAAGGCACGAGTAACTAAATTACCTTCAATGAGAATAGAAATGAAATCCCCCTTGCTGAGTAATTGGTTATCATTGGTAAGAATAAAAATTTTCTTTGAGTTTGAAATGGTCTTAACTTTTTCTACAAAAATTTCACTAGTACCTAATCCACCAGTGCTCATATCAAGTTCTTGCACGACCGATTGGGCACAAACAATAGCCGAATTTAGGACTAAATAAAAAACAAGTAAATAATGTGTCATTTCTCTTCTTACTCTCATTGTCATGATCTTATAAAAATAACGCGGTTCCGTAAACAGCTGACAATTAAAAGAGCGCAAACTGCGAAAAAAAGAAATGTTTGACCAAATTAATCGGACTAGGTATCAACATTAGTTAGTTGCCGTTTTTGTATAAAAGAGAGGGGAAGATGGAATCTGCTTATAAGCAGCTGCAAAACTCAGATAAGATGTTCGTTGTTGTTGCCGGAAATATTGGAAGTGGCAAAACAACATTAACAAACAAGTTGGCACAGCAGTTATCATGGAACCCTCATTTTGAGTCAGTTAATGATAACCCTTACCTGGCTGATTTCTACAAAGACATGGACCGCTGGTCACTTCCTCTACAAGTCTATTTTTTAACTCATAGGTTTAACACCCATAAAATAATTGAAAGCTCGGCGATGAGTTCTATTCAAGACAGATCTATCTATGAAGATGCAAATATTTTTGCCAGGGCCCTCTTTGAGCAAGGTAATTTAGATCGTAGGGATTATGAGAATTATCTAAATCTATATGAGTCAATGATTAGTTATTTAAATGCCCCAACTCTTATGATTTTTTTAAGACGCTCAGTTCCTAAGTTAGTTGAGAGAATTAAAATGCGTGGTCGCGATTATGAACAGGCCATCCCTGTTGATTACTTGACTAGATTAAACCAGTACTATGAAGAGTGGTACGACTCTTATGACTTAGGAAAGAGATTGCTGGTTGATACAGATGAACTTGATTTTCTAGAGAATGACAGTGATTTTAATAAGTTAATCTCAAAAATTCATAATTCTATTGAACAACAAACCATGTTTAATTATTTATAGTCCTAAATCCTAAGGGAATATTTTTCCTATCCGATAAAGTAGTAAATAGCCTAACAAAGCAAATAAATCGGAGAGGATTGTATGAAGACTTGGGGATTATTTCTACTTTTAGTGTTGGCACTAATTTCTTGTTCTGCACCCAAATCATCAGAAGATGTTTCAGGAGACTCTATTGGTCTTGATGTATCTGAAAATGAAGAAGACATGGATCTTTTTGCAGATGAAGATAGTGATGAGCAATCATTAGATATGATGAGCGAAATGGCTGAACTTGATGGGGAAAGTGGCCCTGTAGGGGATGCGACAGCAGATGCAAAGCCAATAAGCAAAAAACTTCCTTTTGTAGAGTCAGATATGGCATTACAAGAATACAAAGTTGAAAAGGGAGATACCTTGATGCTTATCGCCTTTAAGCTTTTTGGAGATTACTCCAAATGGAGTGAAGTTCTTAAGGCCAATGAAGGGTTAGATGTTAAAAAATTAAAGCCTGGAGTTAGTATATCTTATTACTCAAACGGAGAGGTATTTGAGTGGAACCCTCAAGGACTTCCTTATCTGATTAAATGGGGTGACACTCTTGGTTTAATTTCAAATAATGTCTATGGCGTAAAGAAGAAATGGAGAATGATTTGGGATAATAATAAACCGATGATAAAAGATCCCAATAAAATTTATGCCGGTTTTACGCTATACTATCCTGAAGAAGATAGAGGGGTTGCTTCAAAATAATACCTTTAAAGAGGGATTTATTTATATAGAAGGCAGACTTTGGTCTGCCTTTTTAATTTTATGATAAAGCTTTTAATTTTAAACTTATTTATAGTCTCATGCTCAAGCTCTTTGTTTGATAAAGACGATGGGAGAGTGAAAGAATTTAGTTTTGCAGAATACAACTACTATTCTGCAAAAGATTACGTAGATCAATTAAGTGAACTTAAAAAATTCTATCTAATGAATAAAAATATTTTCTTTATTAATATTAGCAAGCCTGCGGGAGACTATTTGGGAAATATGGCCAATAGTATTATATCTAAAAATGAACTTTTTTTCGAACAAAGTGAGAAAAATACCAAATTTGCAATTGTAAAAAACCCGGTACCTTTTCACTTTTCTTTCCCGGGTAGGCATATTTTTTTATCAACAGGGTTGATTAATAAATATATTAAACATGAAGGGATACTAGCGTCGATAATTTCTTACGAATTAGTGAAGAGTGAAAAACTTGTCTATAATAAAAATATTATTATTCCGACAGGTTATCTTTCAACTAAAAAAATTATTAAACTTTTAAGAATACCGCTAGATAAAAAAATTGAGGTTCATAAATGGGGCGTTCACAGTGCAAAAAAAGCAGGCTTTGATTCTGACCAATATCTTGCATGGATACAAATTCAAAACAGGAACAATTTAGATTTTTCGTTTCATTTAGGAGATATATCAAATATAGCAAGGGAAGAATCACTTTTTAAAAGTTTCCTTATTGATCAACCCACCAGTAAAAAAATAGAGAGAAAGAGAATTAATTCGTCGAAGAGCTTTTATCAATTTGTAAAAGAGATATCAAGGAAAGTGTAATGAAACCGGAACAGACAGAGCAATTTTTAATTGAAGAATTATTTAATAAATCAATAGCGAGTGGAAAAATTGAAGATCTTCAATTAGAAGAAATTGATAAACTTACCGGTGATGCTTCAACTAGAAAGTATTACAGAGCTTTTACTAAGAAAAATTCTTATGTTGTTTGTCTTGATAAGCCAAGTAATACAGATAATACATTTTTGGTTGTTCAAAGTTTTTTGGACGGTAAAAATATTCGCGTCCCCAAAGTCTATGACCATAACCTAAAAAGAGGTTATATCCTTGAAGAAGATTTAGGAGATATGACTTTATTACAAAAACTAAGCCAAGTTGAAAACACACAAGAGGAATTTAATTATTATCTTGAAATTATTAATGAACTTTTAAAACTTCACAAACTAGAGAATAAAGATATCACTGAAACACCAATGTCAAAGCTTTCTTTTGATAAGACAAAACTTTATGAAGAAATTGAATTTACTGTGAAATACTTCATAGAGAAATTTTTAGGCGTTAATGATCCTTTAGTTCAAAAAGCGCTGGAAGAAGAGTTTCGTCCTATTTGTGAGAGACTGGATACTCCTAAAAAAGTATTAACCCACAGAGATTTCCATTCGCGTAATATAATGCTTAAAAATAATGATTTTATTATTATCGACTTTCAAGATGCAAGACTTGGAATTCCTCAATATGACTTAGTTTCACTACTTGAAGATTGCTACTACAAAGTAAATGGTGAAAATAAAGTAAAACTCATTGAGCATTACTTTAATAATCTTCCAATGGATATTCACGGGCAGGGAAATTTTGAGACATTCATGGAACTATATTGTGATATGCAAATTCAAAGAGTCTTTAAGGCCTTAGGTAGTTTTTCTTATATTTATCATACGAGAAAAGATCAACGTTATTTGAAATATATTGGCTTTGGCATGGAAAAGCTAAGGACAACCTTTTTAAAACATAGTAAGTATGATTCACTAAGGAAAAAACTGTTTAAAATATATTATGAAAGTTGATTATTGCATTATTCTCTCAGCGGGTTTTGGCACTAGGATGAAAAGCATAGGCCAAAGTCTACCGAAGCCATTGTGGCCAATTTTTGAAAAATCAATAATTGAGTTACAAATCGATTACGCTCGAATGCTTGGCGTGAAGAATATATATGTCAATTTACATTATCACTTCAATCAAATCTTAAATTATTTTCATACTAAACCTGAATACGACGACATTAACTTTTTAATTGAAGAAGAAATACTAGATATTGGTGGTGCCATTCATAATTTAGCATCCCAGAAAGAGGTAAATTACAAGGGCCATTTAATGGTATTAAATGGAGACCAATTTGTCTTTTTTGATTTTTCCCTCATCGAAAATGCCATTAAGTTATTAAACCAATATAAAAGCGTCTTAATGGCCGTGAAAGTTGACTCTAGGTTTGGTCATAGTGAGACACAGCTAAATAATAATTTCGAACTTGAAAAAATTATACCCAATTCAGAAATTATTAAAGCAAAAGAAATATATACTTATTCAGGCATGTCTTTTATTGATCTTTCAAAATTGGAACGGATACAAGGAGCGATCTCTCTTTATGATTCAGTTGTCACTTACAAGAAGGATCCTGTGAAAATGGTTGATATAAAAGATTATAAATATTGGGATTTTGGGACAATAGACAGATATTGGAATTCAATGTTTGATAGCTTGGATAAAGTGGACACAAACGATGAGTTTATGAGTTTTCTTATTGAAAACAATGGTTTTGATTTGAGCAAATTTAGAAGTAAAAATAAATCTTATAATAGTGAAACACATTCTATAAATTTGGATCAGAAAGAACATAGTCTTGAAGATGGACAAATTGTCATTAACTCAAAACGGGATTCTAATAGCAGTACAAAGAAAGGCATTTACTATAAAGAACTTTTTGAAGAGGTGAATTTTATTCAGAAAGATTAGTCGCTTTTATTGCATCGACAGGGCATACCTCAACACAAATATTGCACAGTGTGCAACTCCAGGTATCAATCAGGTATTCATTATCAGCTTTTAAAATTGATTTTTCAGGACAAATGGCCCTGCAGTTATCGCATCCATTACATGTTGAAGTTATTTCAAGATATGATAGCATATTAATATTATATACTAATTTACAGTGCCCTTGGACTGTGGAATGAATTTCCCTCATGAATTTAAAAATAAAACATAAAAGTCTTACTCAGTTAAACGTCATTGGTTTTTTACTTTTAAACCTTTGTTTTCTTCACGTTGCGACTTGTCTCGCACATGACTTATCAGCTTTTAATTTGCATTATCTGTTGCAAAACGTGATGAGATTTAAAATTCTCTGTTGTTTTATTGCTTTGACTGCTTTTTCTGTTTTAGGCCTTAAAAATTGGTCTAGATACTTTTTTACTGTAACTTCTTTAGTTATCATTTTTGAAGTAACAGTCCTTTTGGCCGAAGAGTCAAATAAGCTCATACTCTTTTTGTTGTTTTTTTATGTTGTTATTGCGTACTATTTCTATCAACTTTGGGAGGGGGAATTAGATGAGTCATTTTATAATCCCCGATATGAAGAAACTGCGATCTTCAAACCTATGCTTCAGAAAATTAATGTTTTTATTGAGTCAGATAAATCAGAATACCAAGGTATATTAACTAATTGGAATGATAATGGAGCTTTTATCTGTTTAGATAAGCCTATTAATGTGGATGAGATGAAAAAAATAGTTAATATCAAAATTGGTTATAATAATAAAGAATTCATTCAAAGAGCAAGATGTATGTCTTATACTAAAGATAAGTTAGGTGTTGGTTTTAAGTTTTTTTATACAGAAGATGAGGGCAAGTTTAATTGGTTTGAGCTGAATAAAATTTTTAATGACCTAGGCTATTGGCCAAATTATTTAGGTTGAGGTTTTAATGAAAAAAATAATTTTATGTTTATGTATTCTTTTTTCTTGCACAGCTAAAATTGATTCTCCGGAATATGCTTTACGAGAATTTACAGATAAAAGATTTAATAAAATGATTGATAAAAAAAATATTGCTAATTATGTAAGTGGTAAACTGCTAGAAGAAATAAGCTCTATGACTAATGATGAGTTTAGTCTATATAATGAACTAGATGATTTAAGGAAAAAAAGGTTTAAAATTTCAAATAAGAGATGTGAGAAAAATAAATGTTATATCACCTATATTATTTCATATGAAACAGTCAGAGATGAAAAAATTGAGTTTAAAACTGAAACAAAAAAAATTGCAGAAGTGATTAAAACTCAAGATGGATGGCGTGTTGCAGAAGTAACTCATCTAAAAACCTACCATGACTCCAAACAATCTTTATAAATCAAGCGGCTTGGTCATCTTCATAGCTAATGAGTGGACAAGTTATATCATTTTGGTAGATTGATTTAAATCTTGAGAAATTCACGTACGTAAAAAAGGGTGCTGTAAAAAACCAGCCAAGCATAAAGGGTAATGAAGAGCTTAGGATAATTGTTACGGTCCAAGAGATAAATATCATTTCAGCAAAAAAATTCTTTTTTATTGCTTGAAGAGATACAAAAAGTGCATCTTCTGTATTTTGATTAAAATCACAAATAAGTGCAGTTGTATGGAAAACAATATTCAAACTTAACACGTCTAGAAATCCAGCTAATATAGTTGCTGGCCAAAATTTATCATCAACAAAAATAAGTGAAAAAATTGAAAAAGAAATTAAGGATGATACTAACTTAAATAAAAAAAGTGTCCGGATATTTTTTTTATTTAATGACTTTTTTAGATTTTGGTAAAATTTTGAAAAGCCAATATATAGAGATTTTTCTTTAAATGACATATAGGCTGCATAGTGAAAAAAAACTACCGTAAAACTCGAGATGAGATGTCCCCAAATTGGTATTGCGCGAAACATATAGGCAAAACAACAGTAAAAAAAAGAGATACCAATAATGCTTTTATAGTAGGGCTTAGTTTCTTTATATGAATCTAAAAACCACTCCCAGCCTTTAATGAAAGAATTTTCTTTTATAATCATACAATCCTCATAGCTCCACTTCGTCATGTTTGTGATATTGCTTAAGAATTTACTTTTGTAGACTATTTTAGTCGTATTTATTTCACTTAAAGTTAATAAATAGATACCGATAAAGTATTGATGGAATATGACGTAAATGATGATTTTATTGGATTCTTGGTCGAAAAAACTCTTGGAAAAGTTGAGAGTGACGTACCGTCTACTAAGAAAGATGCTTTTTCTCAGTATCAGGAACATGTGGGTAAATCAAAGCCAATCGCTAAGGGTTTTCTTCGCAGTATGAAAATCTTTTGCAATGAGCACGGAATTAAATACGCCGAAGGGTTTTATCGTAAAGACGTAAAGTGCTTTCATTTAAATGTTCTAGATAATGAACTGGACATCCCTGGAAGTTGGGCAAAATTTCCTGCTGATTTTAAATCAAGAAGCAGAGGGGCCCTTTTTTCTATGGATTATGAAGATCCGAGTTTGTTTCCTAAAATTTTAAGTAAAATTCTAACTTTAAAAATTAAGCGGCTTCATTGTTTTAACGAGAATAACAAGTGTATCTTTGTTTTTTTGAATGAATTCCACTTAAGGCGTTTCAAAAAATATTTTGAAAGAATATCAATTACTGAAAACTATGAATCAGAAGAGATAAAAAAAGCCGGCTAAAGCCGGCTTTTTTTATTGTAATGTCATGTAATAATCTTTTAGCATCTTCGCATCATCTTCAAGATTTGGACTATTGCAAATCATATATCCTCTACAGTCTTTATCTTTAAGTGCTCTTAAAAGGTCTTTCCAGTTGAAATCTGACTGGGACAAGTTAAGATGCTTCAAGTCACCCTTGGAATTGCAACTAATACCAGAAATATGAATATGCATATTATCGGTTGAGTTTTGACCTAATTCTTCTTGGATCTTGGTAATAACATTAATAAATTCATCGTAGTTATTATATTCACCGGTTCTTGCGTACAAGTGAGAAAAATCCATACAAGGATGGCAACTTCCAACTAGCTTAGTAAGAGAGATAAGCTCATCCAAAGACCCAAATTGGCTTGTTTTACCAGTCAGTTCTGGGCGAAGCTCAATTTCAATATCAAGTCGAGATAGTCTTTCCTCTATTACATTCATGCTTTTTTCAACTAAGTCGAATACATCATATGGAGAATCTTTCATGTAAAAAGCCGCATGAAATGTCATGGACTCAGCGCCACAAAGATCGGAGATCTTAGCCGTCTGAATAATTCTCTCAACTGAAGAATCAATCTTATCTTGCTCGCGAGCATTTAGATTAATATAGTAAGGGCCATGAGATGTAAGAGGTATATTCAGCTCATAAGAAACTTTTCTTAATGCAGATGAAACTTCTTCTTTCATTCTCACACCATGGGCAAACTCTAATTGCATGCAATCAAGGCCAAGCTCATGAATTCTCCTCACACCTTCAACAGGACTGTTTTTTTTCACAGTGCTATTAGGAACACCTGCAGTACCAAACAAAACACGTTCAAATTGCATCATTACTCCTTAAAATATCTTTTCTTTCCATTCACTAACGTTCTTCAAACAAGATTGACACCCTGTCCCCAAGAGAAACTTTTCTGCTAGGGTCTCAAGATCGACTTTCTTTTCTTTAGCAAAACAATCTCGTATATCTTGTACAGATACGCAATTGCATTCGCATATAAGGTGATCATTAGGCAGCAGAAGATCTATAGTTTTCAGATCTATATAATCTTCAAGCTTATCGATTTCGCGATGAATATCATCACTCATAATCATCCCTTGGTGGGACGAAAGTCCATACCTAATCTTCCAGTATCCAGTGGCGATAAGTATATACCCTTGGGAGGGATGAATGTCTATAAAAAAACAATGCATCGTGTAATAAATAGACAGTTACTCTTTCTTATTTCAACAATTTAGTCTGTTCTATCCTATAAAAAGGATGGATAATCATATTATGCTTACTCTGTTTCCGGTGATTTTGGCGGGCTATTCACTTGTTTTATCCGCATGTTATTTAATTTTTCCTCATGGATTCCATCTCTTCTCGCTAGTTTTAGGTAGCCTTATATTTGGGTTGGGGATTTATTATAGTGATAAATTGCTATTGCTTGTGCTTAAGGCGCGAGAGGTTGGTGATGGGAAAAATATTATATTCCTTCAGCGTATCAAGCATCTTTCTTTTCGCTATGAAATACAAACACCTAAGGTCTATGTTTACAAGGGAAGTATTTCAAGAATATTTACTTTGTTCTCGAGAGGGCGGGTGTCGCTCGTTTTTGAATCAAATGTTGTCGAGAATTTAAATCCGGATGAAATAGATGCTATTATCATTTATATGCTCTCTACCCACAAAGTGGGCGGTGGCCCTAGAAGAACATTGAGTTATTTAATTTCTTCAATGTGCATGAAACTTCTTTATGAGGTTGAACGCATAGTTACTTCTCTGACTAAAAAACAAGAAGCGCAAAAGGCGGTTCTTTTTTTAGTGGGAGTATTCATTAAACCAATTATTGAGCTCATGCTCAGAGTTTCTTATACTAAAAGTGAAGTTAAGGGCATTAATCTTTTTTTAAGAAGAGAACTTAAGGAGCTTCACCACTTTAGGTCAGCTCTTACGAAGC
>CAYGUN010000001.1:0-45168 GCA_964353025.1 uncultured Bacteriovoracaceae bacterium | reverse complement strand
GACCAAATGACCTCTAATATAAGTGTTAATTTAAGAATCGAAGGCCAAGAGCCGACTATATAAAGAGAACATTATGAAAACTTTAGTATTATTGACAATTATTTCGACTTCAACTTTTGCCAGCAAAATGGTTGCTGTGGTGAAGATGTTTCGAGGCCAGGTTTTTCAACAAACCGACGGTGGCCAGAAAACTCCCATTAAGAAAAATGGAGAAAAAATAATTGAAGGTACAGTGATTCACACTGAAGCTGGAAGTTTTGCGCAACTTAGATTTATTGATAATTCGGTCGTCAATGTTGGGCCTAAGTCAGAGATGAAAATCGAACAATTTTCCCGTAATAAACCAGGTCTTCTCTCTGTTGTGAAGGGGGAAATTCGCTCTCAAGTTACAAAGGATTATTTAGAGATAGGAAAAGATGAAAGAGATAAGCTATATGTAAAATCTAAATCTGCGGCCATGGGTATCAGAGGAACTGATTTTATCTACTCTTTCAATCCAGGAAACAATACAACGACTGCTGTTCTTCTCGAAGGAGAGGTGGCCTTTGCTAAAGTTGGACCTGGGGCAAATTATGAGCAAGTCAAAAATTCAGTAATTAATAACTCTGTGACACTATATCCAGGGGAGTTCTCTGTTTCAAAACCTGAATTGAGAGCACCATCTGTCCCTGCTGTTATTAATATTAAGCAAAGAGAGCTTCTGACATCTAATAGAAATATGGGGAAAGAGAAAAAGGATCAGTCCAAGAAGGATGTTACGAGAGCTCCAGCAAGTGTGAAAAAACCAGTTAACTCTGTTGTTCCGCCTGGTTTAAATGGCGCAGTCGTCGCTAATGAGGCGAAGGGGATTGATAGCGGTGTTCAGCAAATAGCTAAAAATGAGGTTATAAAAGCAGGCGAAAATCAAAAAAGAGATGCCAATGGTTTCGTAAAAGAAGGAAATATGAAGCCTGCCAATGGCTCTATTGTCCATATTGAGACAGGGGTTATCATCCCTCCAAAGGAAAATAGTGAGTTGGATAAAAACACTAATTCTTATGTCTCCTCAGGTGATTTAACTATTTTATCAGTGGATGGAGATTATACTCCTCCTGGTGATGATGTACAGATAACAGAAGATGGAAAGATTATGATTACCGCCGAAGATGGAAGTCAAACTGTGCAAGAAGCTCCTTCTCCAGTATTAGGTGGAGCCGACAATATGACCTTATTAGCTGAAGGTCCTCCTCCAATTGGTGCTAATGGAGAACCACTGCTAGGGACTAATGGACCTCCTCCTCCAAACGGTAATGATGTTATGAACGGAGGCTTTGTTCAGGATGGGTTAAACGACTTTTCTAATCAGCAAAACAATACGGGCTACAATCCAACTGCACCCGACCAAAACAATACGGTAATTAGATTTAATATTCAAGTTCAATAGAAGTATTTTAAATTCTTGATATAATAGGGGAAGGTTAACCTTCCCCTTTTATATTAGGTATGTTGAGTAATAAATTAGTAACACTCGTTTTAATTTTTTTATTGCCAGTTTTTGTTTATGGCATGACCCCAGATTCGCAAAAGAATGTGGCCGAATCTATTAAACTCAATGCAAAATCCAGAGAAACCTTAGTTGAAGTTTACACCAGGTATAAGAGCGGAAGCTATGAAGGGGCCTTAAACCTTATAGATAAATTAGAAAAGGAATATCAAGGTCAAAACAAAGACAAGTTATTAGGTCTTATCTCTTATTGGAGAGGTGTCATCTATAACAGAGTGCAAGACTTTGAGAGTTCTAAAAATAGTTTTGCCATGGCCTTTAAATATGAATACACACCAGAGGATATCTACTATGAATTTGCTCAAAGCTTATATGCTTTGAATGAATTAAAGAAATCTCGTGATCTCTTTATGCGCTCTGCTCTTAATAATTATAGGCCTGCTGTCTCTTTGTATTACGTGGCCTTTATTTCTCAGACTTTAAGAGATTTTAGACTTGCAGTTAAAGTCTACAGACGAATAGAAAGATTAAAGGATCCTGAAAAAGAATCTGTTTTACAGGCCTCTCGAATGCAGGTGGCGGATATCTACTTAACCGCAGTTGATAAGCAAGAAGACCAAGTGGCTTTTTTACAAAAGAGAGTTTTATCAGAATTTGAAAACGCTCTTATCTTTGATCCTGATTCGATTCTCTCTCGTGATATAAGACGAAAAATGCTCACCGTAAAAGATAAGTATGGTCTCATCTTACTAAAGATGAGAAATGGGCGCCCCACTATATTTCCAAGAAGGTTTATTAAGCTTACTCAAGAAATAGGACATGATACAAATGTCACAGGTCAAAACGCTGCAGGACAAGAGAATGCAGATGCAAAAGGATCAACTCTATATACTCGGACAGATGGTTATATCAGAAGGGTTTATTATGCTGGGAATTCAGTGAGTCTTGCTCCAGAACTCAGGGCCAATTATACTCACTACACTAATTCTGCCACAGGTATTCAAGATCTTGTTAATTACACCTATACTCCAGCACTAAGAACTGCTCAAGAGCATTGGATGTGGGGGAAACCAGCATCATTTTTATTTGATTTTGAGTATAATAAAACTCAACTCAAGGGAGACTCTGATGCTGACGGAAATGATGATAACTCAGTCTCTCAAACTTTTATGCTTGGAGAGCGTTTTAATTATTTTAGTGGAGGAGAGTCTATCTTTAGATTTCGCTATAAATCATTAGATAGTAATAAGGCAGATAGTGATAACACAACTAAGACACTTTCTTTTGAGCAAGTTTTAAATTTTGAACAAGGCTACCTACTTCTTTTATCATCCAGTTATGGCATGCTTGAGTTTGAAACAGGTGGAATGACCAATGATACAAATACATTCAGCTTTAGTTTTAATTTAATTACTCCTCGTTTATTTGATTATGCAACCCCTTCTATTGGTATTGCCTATTCAAAACTGAGCTACCCAAATAGTTCAACGGCAGTAGGTAGTGAATCAACTTTAACTCCCTCTTTAAAACTAACAAGAGTTTTTAATAAAACCATGAGAGGGAATTTAGGCATAAGTTATACCAAGTCAGACTCATCCGTAGATACTTTTGTTTATAATAAAACAGTAATTACTAGTAGTGTCGAATTTCTTTTCTAGACAGCTCTGTTAGGTATTTTGATAAAAAAGATAGTCCCATTCTCAGGCCCACTTTTGGCCCAAACACTTCCTCCATGCTTGTTAATAATATGTTTAACAATAGATAGGCCAAGTCCTGTTCCTCCAGTTGTTCTTGCACGTGAATCCTCTATGCGATAGAAGCGTTCAAAAATTCGTTGGATATGTTCTTTGGAAATACCGGGTCCTTGATCGGATACAGTGATGACAACGTCATTACCTTCTTTAAAACTTGAAACTTTGATTTCAGTGTTTTCGTAGGTATATTTGCAAGCATTATCAATCAAGTTAATGAGAGCTTGCTCAAAAAGTTTTTTATCTGCATTGATACTTTCAACTTCAAGCTCATATTTAATATCTAGTTCTTTTTTCGAATACACTTGTTTTAAACTATCTTTAATTCCAGATATAAGTTTGATGAGGTTTATTTCACTGAATTCAACCTGGTTTTGTGACTCAATGACTGAAAGATTAAGCAAGTCATTGAATAAACTATTCATTCTTTCCGAGTTTAAAATAATTCTTTCAATATAAGGGTGGAATTTTTCTGCAATATTCTCTTTTTGGCTTTCAAGAACTTGAGCAAAACCTTTAACCGATGTTAGAGGAGTTCTAATTTCATGAGAAACATTAGCAATAAAATCGACTCGCATTTGTTCCGTAAGTTTTGATTCAGTAACATCTCTAAAAACACCAACAGCTCCAATGATTTCTTTTTTCCTGTTTTGTAGAGGAGTAACTGAAATATCGAAATATTGATCTTTCCTATCGAAAGTATGGCCCCTTGATATAGTTGATTTTCCCATTTTAAGAGCATCTTCATAGGCCTTAGTAATCTTCTTTCCCTCTATTACTTTCCATAGTTTTATATTCTCTGTCACGATTGCATCTGTTTTTTTCTTAATAAACTGAGTTTCAAACTTATTGTTAAAAAACAAAGAACTCTGATGAATGTCCACTGCAAAGATGGCATCGGTAATAGATTCCAGAAGTGTCGCAGTCTTCTCATTTTCATCATTAATGAGATTGAGTTGATATTCGATATTCTCTTCAGCTTGTTTGAGTGCCTCATAAATTTGTGACCACTCATCACGTTTGTAAATGAGCTTCAACTTTACATGGAAAGGCAGTTTTCTCTCCATTTCTGAAATTTGATTAAGGACTTTATTTATAGGTCTTGATACATTGAGCATAGACCAGAGTAAGACTAAATAGATGACAATAAATAGAGTAGGAGCAACAAGTAAGATGGATTTATCAATGGCTGAAATACTGCTTTGTAATTTTTCAACAGGGACTGCTTTTCTTAAAACAGCTTCTCTTTTTACACCCGAATCAAGCCATGAAATGATACTGGCCCCATATATCATTTCTTTTCTTAGTGTTTCGCTATAACGAAAACTGGTTCCACTGCCATTTTTTAATGCTCTTTGAATTTCAGGTCTCTTATTATTACCACTAAGCTTTTTTATATCAACCATGCTGTCACAGATAATAGTTCCATCTTTTTCAATGATGCTATAACGAACATTTTTATCTGCAGGTATATTCTGACACCATTTTAAAAAATTAATATCAGCTTTTTGGAAAGATTGTTGAAGGATGACTAGAGAAGTCTGAACCTCATCTTGAATTTGGTTAATAAATCCTTTTCTTAAATAGTAGCGATAGACAATGACAGTTGAAATAATAGAAATCGCAAGAACGAGCCCGTGAAACTTTGCAGAACTATAAAAAAAGTGCCAAGGGAAATTCCCCCCTTTGTTACTCATAATCCTTAAATCTGTAACCAATTCCCCTGATGGTTTCAATCAAATGGGAGGCCTTATCCATTTTTTTCCTGAGTCCTGCAACATGGGTATCAACAGTTCTGCTAGTGACATGCACATTCTGTCCTTGAATTTGGCTGATAAGTTGCTCTCTAGTAAAAACATGGCCAGGCTTTGTTGCTAAAATACTCAGGATTCGAAACTCCGTAGAAGTAAGGTGAATACTTTCTCCTTCAACTTCAATGAGACATTTATTAACATCAAGCTTTAAGCAATCAAATTCTAATAATGTATTTGATAAAGCGGTCGTACTTTTCCTTCTGAGTTGTGATCTGACCCTTGCTTGCAGGACGTTCATATCAAATGGCTTGGTCACATAGTCATCCGCACCGGCGTCTAGACCTGCTACAATGTTTTCTGATTGAGTGAGGGCCGTTACCATCAGAACAGGGGTTTCTTTTAATAGATTATTTTTTCTAATGGCCTTACAAAGTTCTATTCCACTGATACCAGGTAGCATCCAATCAATAATAAAAAGATCGTAGTGATTATTTAATGAGATTTCTGTTAGGGCCTTTGTTCCATTTTCTATGGGGTAGACATTAAGCCCCTGAGTTTCAAGTTGGATGGTAATAAGATCCCTTATATCCTGCTCGTCTTCAACAAGCATAACCCTGGGTTTCTTACCCTTTGCAGCAATAAAATCTGTCGTGTCCATAATTTACCTCAGTCTTTTGCTGAAATTTATATCAAACTTATAGCTAAGTATCTATTAAGATTAGGTTAAAGAACGTTTTTCGCTTCGCGTCAAGCTCTTTTTAGTTTTCCTCTGCTGTGCTTTTACTTAGAATAGGACACTATATAAAATATCGTGGAAACGAGAGTTTTTTATGCAAGCTATCCTTTTGATTTTATTGACCTTTTTTATATCTACTTGCTCAGTAAGCAAGAAGAGCTATAGTGGCTCGGATGAAGACGTGCCCAGCTGGGTCTATTCTCCAATGGAGAGCTGTTCTGATGCGACTGAGATGTGCGCTTCAGGAGAAGGCGAAAGTCTTTACCTTGCCGATTTAAATGCTAGAAAATCTATTGCTGCCATTTTCGAAACTCAGATCACATCAGAGTCAAATTCATACTCTTCATCCAGTGGTTCTATTGAGCTAGAAGATCCAAAGGTACAAGAAGAACTCTCTATCCAAGTAACAGAAAAGATCGACTTGATACTTGAAGGTGTTGAAATAAAGCATCGCCATCAAGTAGAAAACGTCTATTTCGCATTGGCCATCTTAGATAAAGTAAAGGCCTGGAAAAAACTAGAAAAAGAAATTGCTGATATTGATGATAAATTAGCTGATTATAAGAAAAGAGGTAAGAGAAGTACTTTAAAGAAGATGTACTCTCTTTATGAGTTGCGTGCTCGAATTAATGAAAGATACGCATTTCTAAGAGGAAGCCCTAAGAAACAAATAGTGTCGCTTGCAGATATTAAAGAAATTCAATTTGGTAAAAGCTCCGCAGCTAAAAAAATAGCCATTGGAATAGATACTGAAATTTCAGAAGAAACGGTCGAGCATTTAGAGGCCATGCTTACAGGGTTTGGTCATGAAGTGGTAAAAGAAGATGATAAATTTGACATAAAAATCGTTGGGAGTATTAAGCAAAAAAAAGAATTTATGAAAGTTAAAGGTTTTGAAAAATATTCCATTACTTTCTACCTTGTAAGTAAAAATGAACGTGGTGTAAAAGTTGGTGGAATTTCATTTAAAGAGGTTTCAGTCGGCCGTTCAAAGGAAGATGCTTATTTAAAAGTAGATTCTCAAATTAGAGATTATATAGACGAACATATAGATGAATTAAATATAGATTAAAACTTAGGAGGTTTTTATATGAAACATTTATTAACATTATCTTTAGTCGGAGCATTCTTGTACTCTTGCTCAAGTAGTAAAACTTTAAAAGATGTGGATAACTCTGAAACAATTAAAAAAGATTATGAAGTCAGGGACGCATCTTCAACCATTAGACCCGCTTGGATTCAAGATTCAGTAGTTTGGGCCGAAGAAAATAAAAAAGATATATCTAAGTATCGTTACTTTTCTTATGAGACAGAACCTAAAGTAAATAGAGGCTTTGCTTGTGATGCGGCTAAGGCCAACGTGAAGTCTGATATTGCTGGGGAGATTACAACTTTTATTGACAAAAGTTTAGCAACCTCCCAAGAAGGTGAAGCAAGTATTGATGAGAATAACCCGGAAGTGAAAGCTTTAAGAGAGTTTGTTGAAAATACTTTAGCTGAAAAAGTTCAAGGTTTGATTATTGGTGCACAAATCAGAAAGACTTATTGGGAAAAAAGAAAGTATTTAAAAAGACTTGGTGCTGCTAGAGATTTTACTGGTTATACGTGTGCAGTCTTAATTCGGATGCCAAAAGAAAGAATTCAGGCAGCACTTGATAAGGCCTCTAAAATCATTGAGGATAAAGTGGAAGACCCTGCAACTAAAGAAAACGTGAAAAATGCTTTGAAAAATGCAGAAGAAAATATGTTGAAAGCAAAGAAAGGTTTAATCTAAATAAGGAAAGTAATATGAAGAAATTAGTATTTTGGTTATTACCACTTGCATTCATTTTGAATTCATGTGGAAGTTTTAAAGCGAAAAGAGTTGGTGGTGCAGAGTCTGATGAAAAGGCCATGGAGATCACTGATAATTGGGTGGCCAAAGATACAGAAATTGCCATTCAAGAAGTATTAAAAGGTCTTGCAACTCACAGAGGTTACAAGAATTGGCTAAGAAGACACAAAAGTGGAACACCTTCACTTTTTGTTGCTGAAGTTCAGAATTTAACAGCAGAAGCTTATTTCCCTATAAGTGATTTGAACGATGAGTTCCTCAATGAACTCTCTGCAAGTGGAGAATTTGTTTTAGTTGATGCTGAAGCTCGAGATCGTATTTTAAGTGAAATTACTTATCAGAATGATGGAATGGTTGACCCTAAAACAGCAAAAACTGTTGGAAAACAGGCAGGTGCTGATTTACTCATTTTTGGAAATGTTTATATGAAGCCAGAAACGAGAAATGGAAAAACAATTAAAGAGTATAGGGTTAATATCAGAATGACTGATATTGAAAAAGGGATCGAAGTTTTCAGGGCCCGTGCAAAAGTCTATAAATACTCAGATCAGGATGCATGGTCACTTTAAAAAACTTTTTAAAAAAATATTCCTCTCTTTTTTTCCTTTTTCTTTTGTTTGCTTGTGCATCAGGAAATAGAAAGGAGAGAGGGGAACTTCAAGCACTTTATGTTAGTGGCGATTATGATAAGGCCATAGAGCTACTTGAGAAAGGAAAAATCAAAAAAGATAATGACTCAAAACTGCTTTACCTGTGGGAAATGGGAAAACTTCATCACAGTAAAGGTAATTGGGAGATCTCATCATTCTATTTTTCTCAGGCCCATGATTTATCTCAAAAATATTATACAAAGAGTTTATCTAAATCAGCGAAAAGTTTAGTTAGTAATGATAATTACAAAATCTATGATGGTGAACTTTTCGAAAGATCATTAAGCTATTTTTATCAATCCTTAAATTTCTTGATGATGTATCAAACAGGGCAAGGCAGTCGGATTGAAGAAGGGCCTAAAGAGAAGAAAGTGATCAATTATGAGCTTGAGAAAACAAAAAGAAGACAAGCTCTTCTTCAGGCCCGTGCTCAAGTTCTGGCCTGGGATAGTTTTTTTCAAGATATCCAAAGAAGTACGAGATACGACACTATTTACAAAAATGACCTTATTGTAAAAGTTTATGGTGGCCTCATTCATGAAGCCACGGGGAAAAGAAGTGATGAACAAATTGCTCTGCAGCTGTATAAAGATGCCAATACCCTTCTCGAGTATTTAGGTTCTACTTATGTTTCATACAATTCTAAGAGCAAAGACTTTACGGAACAATTTTTAGAAGAAAAAAATAAGTTTAACTGGAAAATAAAAGACTCTCTTTTGGTCTTAACTAGCCAGTCCCAAAATTTAAAAGACTTTCTCCATTATAAAATTCTCTCACTCACAAAAAAGGTGAGAGCGTCAGATTTAAAAAATCAAATTAAATTATTAAGCCCATCTCAATCAATTATAACTAAAGCCAAAAAAACTCCCTATCCAAACACTTCTATTATTATCCAAGATGGTGTTATTGCGGGGAAGAGTGCCAAGGAAATTAATTTTGGTTTGCATGGAGCGCTCGAGGGTATTAAAGATCCTAGTACCCGAGTTGCAGTTCATAGGATTGGCTCAGATGTTTTGACTATTTTTATGATCCAAGTTTTAGGACTTACTCCAAAAAATGCCTATGCTCATCCAGGAGAGTTTGCTTTTGGTCATGCTATGGGAAGAGTTGGTGCAGAGTTTGCTTCAATTGATTTTGAGATTCCAGTTGTAAAAAATATTCCTGTTACTCAAGATATAATAGTGTCGTTTTATCAAGGAACTTCTAAAGTTAAAGAAGAGATAGTCCCCTTAATTGCTCCTCTCGATGATATGGCAGCTCAAGCTGTTGAGGAAAGAGTTTTCTCAACCTATACCAAGACAGGTATCCGCATTGGACTAAAGCACATCGCTGCAATTGTTGCGGCCTATGCAATATACAAAAAGATGGACAAATCTTTTGCTGGAAAATTAGCAGCAATGGGAAGTTATCTGGCTGCTCAAAGAGCTATTGCTGCCACTGAAAAAGCCGATGTGAGATTTTGGTCAACTTTGCCTAAAAGTATAAGACTTTTGGATACCTATCTTAAAGACGGAGTGTATGTAGTAAAAGTCAGACAGGGAAACTCGGAAGAGAGGACTCTCGGAAATTTAACGGTAGATGCTAATCAGAAGAACATTTTTACCTATCAACTTACAAAATAGTAATTAATTAATTTTAAGCGGCTAGCAAGACGAATAGATTCGTATGAGACGGATCTGTTTTTTCTTATTTCTACTTCCTATTTTCAATGCATTGGCCATTTCAAATAACATATGGACTCACAAGCATCATCAAGGTGATGAAAGAGAAAACGTAAGAGAGCTTTTAAACATACTAAAACGCTCTACCACAGGTCGAAGACTTATTAAAAAGGCCAGAGAAAGAGCAGGGGAATCAGGTCGAACATTACTTGATGTCATAAAGGCAGGGCATAGTTCGTTAACAGATACGACATTGGTTCGAAGGTTTTCTCCCAGGAGGCCAGCTTCTGTTGTTTATGAGCAAAAGTCAGTTGTCTACATTGCTAAAGATTCCAGGCTCTATGATGCGGTTTTGGATTTGGCCCATGAGTTAACTCATTTTTCTTATAGAGAAAATTTTAATCCCTATCAGCGTAATTTTTCACTGCAAGAGTTTATGGCATCAACAATCGAAGGGATTGGTGGGGAAGTAGATGCGTATATGATGGAGTGTAAAGTTCTAACTGAGCTTTTTACAACCAAAGTTGCTAAGCGTTATCAGTGCGGTGAAATTTATGATGCGCAAACAAGGACTATTTCAAGGGACCTTGCCATTAAAAAATTTTACCAAGTTGGGAATTACTATTCAAGGTTCACAAACGTCCTCAAGCAGCAAAAGCTGGATAAAAGCTTCCCTAAGCTTCGCTCAGAGCAGTCTGTATTCATTTCCTCGGCTTATGGCATGCCATATCCTATAGCAGCATATTTTGAATACCGTACTGTTTTATCTAAGGCCTGTGACAATGATAAAAAAAGGATTAGTTATTTTCAAAATTCAGAACGCTCTCCAGCAAGTGAGAGGAATTCATACTCTGAAATGCTCGAAGACTATGACCGTCGCTGCAGGGATATTCCTCTTGCAATGAATCTCTTTTAAACGAATTTTATCTAAAAAAAATTTCCAATAATCCCTCGAGTCTAATACAATGATAATGTTGTTAAGATAATGAGATCACGACACTTTTATTGACTAAATTTAGTCCCTTAGATAAGTTAGAGAGGACTTTTTAGCCAAAAAAAATGAGGTTTATATGCAAGATGGAGTTGTCCTTGCAAAGTTAGATGATTTCTTCAATTGGGGAAGAAAAAATTCTTTGTGGCCAATGACATTTGGTCTGGCTTGTTGTGCGATCGAAATGATGGCAACAGGTGCATCCAAATACGATTTAGAAAGATTTGGTTGTGGAGCTTTTATGGCCACGCCAAGAAGAGCAGACTTAATGATTGTGGCCGGTACTGTTACTTTTAAAATGGCAACAAGAGTGAAGATGCTTTATGAGCAAATGGCCGATCCCAAATATGTTATTTCAATGGGATCATGTTCAAACAAAGGTGGCCCTTACTGGCAACATGGCTATCACGTTTTAAAAGGTGTTGATGAAGTTGTGCCTGTTGACGTTTATGTACCAGGTTGTCCACCTAGACCAGAAGCCCTTATTGAGGGAATCATGACACTACAAAAGAAAATCGCAAATGAAAGACTTCTAAGAGATAAGTGGGTGAAGCATGCCTAGTACTGATTTAAATGAAATTGTCTCTTACATAAATTCAAAAGTGTCCTCTGCTGGAGCTAAGGTGTTAGCACCTGTTGCAGATGGTGTTGGCGATAGTTCTATTCTAGTTGAAGCTTCATCGATCAAAGAAGTGGGCCAAGCTTTAATTCAAAATGGAGTTAATGTCCTGCAAGTTATAAGTGGCGTTGATTACCCTGATTATCTCGAAGTTAATTATATATTTGGAATCTTTAATATTGATAAGCCAGGCGAGTTTATTCTAAAGGTTAGATTAAGTGACAAGAATAATGCCAGTGTCGAATCGATTACAAGTATTTATCCAGCGGCAAATTATCAAGAAAGAGAATGCTACGATATGGTTGGAGTGACTTTTAACAACCATCCTGATCATAGACGAATTCTTTGTCCTGATGACTGGGAAGGTTTTCCTTTGAGAAAAGATTATAAAGTTCAAGAGTACTATAGAGGTATGATTGTGAATCCTGAGGGAAAAATGAACTTCCCTGATAGAGAGTTTGCTAAACGTCAGGGTAAAATTTCTGATGCTCAAACAAATGCAGGCCAGGACTAAAGGATAAAAATGGAAACTTGGGAAAGTAGCGGCGAAAAATTTGAGCCAACAAAAAATCAAGATACTGAGAAACTTAAATCAGAGCTTCTCACTCTTAATATGGGGCCTCAGCATCCCGCCACTCACGGTGTTCTTCGTGTTGAAATTAAAACTGATTCAGAGGTTGTTGCAGCTGCAATACCTCATTTGGGTTACCTACACCGTTGTATGGAGAAGCACTCTGAGCATCTCGACTATAGAGGAATAATTCCTTTTGTTGATAGAATGGATTACCTTGCAGCTATGAGCCAAGAGCATACTTATGCAATGGCCGTAGAAAAAATGTTAGGAACGGAAGTTCCGAGACGTGCTGAGTATATTAGAGTGCTTATTCTTGAACTTCAAAGAATTGCTTCTCACTTAATGGCCTTTGGAACTTATGCGCTGGATTTGGGAGCATTTTCACCTTTTCTTTATGCTTTTGATGAAAGGGAGAAAATCTTAAGACTCTTTGAGGAATTATCAGGAGCAAGACTCCTTTATAACTATATTTGGATTGGTGGTGTTTGGAATGATATCAATTCAGAGCAGCTTAATCGTGTGAAAAGTTTTTGCAACAATATGGAAGAAGAGCTCAAAAAATATGATGTTCTTGTTTCACAAAATAAAATTTTTAGAGAAAGAACTCGCCATGTTGGAATTATGGATGAAAAAATGTGTTACGCTTACGGCGCAACCGGTCCGGTTCTAAGAGCTGCTGGAGTTAAGTGGGATCTTCGTAAAATTGCCCCATATAGTATTTATAATGAGCTAGATTTTGATGTACCTGTTGGAGATGGGGATAGAGGTGCAGTGCTTGGTGATTGCTATTCTCGTTATATCGTTCGCATGAAAGAGATGACTGAGTCGATTAAAATTATCCGTCAAGTTCTTGATGGGATTGAAAGTGGACCCATTATAGGAAAAGTTCCTAAAGTTATAAAACTTCCTAAAGGTGAGGTTTACATGAAAACCGAATGCCCAAGAGGAGAGTTAGGAATTCACTTAGTTTCAGAAGGAGATAAAACTCCTTATCGATTAAAAGTTAAGTCCCCATGTTTTACCCATGTGTCTATGCTTCCAGAGGTGGCCCCAGGTCAATTAATTGCTGACTTTGTTGCGACTATTGGAAGTATTGATATCGTCTTAGGTGAGGTTGACCGATGAGCACTAATGTAGAAACAGTTTCTATTAAAGAATATTTTCATGCCATTTGGGAAGGAGTTAGTTCGACTGCCAAAGGTATGTGGATTACTTTCCGCTACGTATGGGGAAATAAAGTTGTTACTATTGAGTACCCAGAAGTAAGAGAAGTTCTTCCAGAGAAGGCCAGAATGAGGCTTTTTAATGATGTAGATAATTGCATTTCATGTAATATGTGTGCCATTGCTTGTCCTGTTGATTGTATTTATATTTCATCGGACAAGAGAGCAGCAGATCAAGAAGTTCCAAAAACTGATGATGGAACTCCCATGAGACAAGTTCTTACTCAATATGTAATTGATACAGCACTATGTTGCTATTGCGGACTATGTACCACTGTGTGCCCCACTGAGTGTTTGACTCACTCTAACGATTATGAATTTGCTCAATATACGCTTGGAGATATGAAATATGATTATCTCTCAGATGATGTGAGGGCGTGGAAGCAAAGAATTGTTGGTAAAGAGCCAGTCTACAGAAAATAGAACTATTCTCTTATGTGTGAATGAAAGTTATCTTTATAATATTTTTTATACTGCTTAGGTTTTCTTATTCCGAAGAAAATAATTTCAAAATTGTTCCAAGTGAAGGAATGTCTCCCTCCATTAATGCGGGTGATTTTATTTGGACAGGGCCCTCCATTGATTATTCAGTTGGTGATATTGTTTTCTTTAAATATCCATTAAATGAACAAATGACTTATCTTAAAAGAATTGTGGCCATTGGCATGGGGCAGTTTATTGAGGGGCGCGATTGGAAACTATATGTAAATGGAGAGGTCTTTGAGGAAAATACTGTTAATGACTTTGATCCTAAGAACATATTGAGTGAGAAACTTCAAAAAGCTGAGGTTAAATTACTAAAAACAAAAACAGGAAATATTGAACACTATATTCTTCATGATTTTAATATTGATACGAATAAGAGTTTTAAACAAATGATCCTACCTTCGGGGAAATATTTTTTAGTAGGAGATAACAGAGATTATTCAGTGGATTCTAGAGTCTGGGGAGCCGCTGATAAAGAACATATTCTTACTAAGGTTAAGTATGTTTTTTATCAAAATAGGACGAATGATGAACTTATTAATACCTGTATGGTAAACAATGACTCAGAGGCGTGTTATTTTTTAAGTATCTCATTTATGAGAAAAATTAATATTGAAATGGCCCAAAAGTATGCGAACAAGTCATGCTCACTTGGAAATAATAATGGTTGTATTGCTTCTGCTGCAGCTTTAAAAGCTAGCGGTAAGACTTGGGAAGCCATTAATGTTCTTAACATTGTATGCGCCAAAAATAATGTTTATGCTTGTCGGGCCGCACAGAAAATTGGCTCAAACTTAGAAGTTGATAAATGGCCAGAAGAGGCCTTTGATGACTTGGTAGATAAAGAACTTGGAGAATTGGATCAGATGTTTGAAGATGCGACGGCATTGGAGAAGACCCCTGAATCTACTTCCCAAGAAGAGTTAATTGAGCAAGGTAAACAAAAAGAAAGTTCGCAAGTCTCTGAATAAAAATATACCCGGGGTGCCCACAGGGCTGAGATTACACCCGTAACTTGATCTAGTTAATACTAGCGTAAGGAGTGTTTAATGCTTTTATCAAATCTGGATATAATTGTTTTTTCTTCAACCGTTATTATCACGATTATGGCCATTATTTATGGACATATGAGAATGAAAACAAAAGCAGTCGATACTTTTATTGATTATCTTTTAATGGGAAGGCAGCTTACATTGCCTTTTTTTACAATGACCTTAGTTGCTACTTGGTATGGGGGGATTTTTGGGGTCACTCAAATTGCTTTTGAAAAGGGAATATTCAATTTTGTGACTCAAGGTATTTTTTGGTATGTCACTTATATTATATTTGCCTTATTACTCGTGGATAAAATTCATTCTTTTCATGCGACAACTTTGCCTGACCTGGTAGGGAAAATGTTTGGTCAAAAGGCCCGGGTTATTGCCGCTATTTTTAATTTTTTTAATGTAGTACCTGTCGTTTATGCCATCAGTTTGGGGCTATTAGTTCAAACTTTTTTTGGATTGTCTTTTGAAGTCTCAATATTCCTATCCCTAAGTATCGTTTGCTTTTATTGTATTTTTGGAGGTTTTCGGGCGGTTGTTTTATCAGACGTGGTCCAATTTTTTGTTATGTGCTCAAGTGTTCTTTTTGTTGTTTTCTACTCTTATACTAAGTTTGGGGGAATCAATTTTCTTGAACAAAATCTTCCTTCAACCCACTTTGAAGTCCTAGGTAAAGATAGCTTTTGGGAAGTTTGTGTCTGGGGTTTTATTGCACTTTCGACTTTAGTAGACCCTAATTTTTATCAACGATGCTTTGCCGCAAAGTCTCCTCAAGTTGCTAAAAAAGGCATTTTCATCTCTACTCTCATTTGGTTCTGTTTTGATATTTGTACTAGCTTAGGTGGGATGTATGCAAGGGCCGCGATGCCAGAAGCAAAGTCCACTGAAGCTTACTTAACTTATAGTTTATCTATATTACCAGATGGTCTGAGAGGTTTTTTTATAGCAGGCCTTGTCGCAACAATTGTTTCAACTATTGACTCTTATATTTTTATTGCAAGTAATACTTTAAGTTTTGATTTTTTCCCAACTAAGAAATTTATTAAAACAAACCAAGTCATGGGAGTTTTATTTGTTGGATTTATTACTTTTGTCATGGCCACCATTTTTGAAGGCAATATTAAAAGTATTTGGAAAACGCTCGGGAGTTACTCTGCTTCTTGCTTACTATTTCCTGTTATGATGGGATATATTTTCCCTGGTAAAATTTCAGATAATGAATTTAGTTGGATGGTTGGTGCTGGTGTGATTGGAACGACATTTTGGCGATTTAATCCCATGGTTGATATAGATGAACTTTATATTGGTATTTTTGCCACATTTGTAGTTTTGCTGCTGAGTAAAACGTTGCAACTGCTGTTCCCAGCACTATTTTTGCAACGCAAAGTGAAATAGAAATAATGATATAGGTTGGTTTTAAGTGAATTTTTCTGTACCTTTTGCCTAGAGAATTATAAAAATAATTTACATTTAGTTTGAATATAACGCTATGAGAGGAGTTACGATGGAAAAGCCCTGGATTAAACATTACGACAAAGGTGTACGTAGTGAAATTGATATGAACACATATAAAAGTATTGCTGATATCTTGGAGCAAACGTTTGTTAAATTTAAAGACAGACCTGCCTTTCATAATATGGGTACAACACTTTCTTATGGTGACATTGATCATTTAAGCCAAAAATTTGCCAGTTACTTACAAAATACGCTTGGCCTAAAAAAAGGGGCACGTGTTGCTCTGATGATGCCCAATATTCTTCAGTATCCAATAGCACTTTTTGCCATCCAAAGAGCGGGATTAATTGCAGTTAATGTAAATCCACTTTATACGGCCAGAGAGCTTGAGCATCAGCTTAAAGATTCGGGAGCAGAAACAATTATCATTTTTGCAAACTCAGCTCATTGTCTTGAAACTGTTCTTGCTAAAACTCCAGTAAAGAATGTTATTGTTACTGAAATTGGGGATATGCTTAAATTTCCAAAAAATCTGATCGTCAATTTTGTTCTTAAGTACGTTAAGAAAATGGTTCCTGCTTATAAAATCGAAAAATTTCATTTTTTTAAGGAGGCATTAAATTTAGGAGATGAGTCTAAGTTTACTCCAGTAGAGACTACTCATGAAGACACGGCTTTTTTACAATATACTGGTGGAACAACAGGTGTTTCAAAAGGTGCAGAGTTAACTCATGCAAATATAATCGCCAATGTATTGCAAGCAAAAGAGTGGATTAAAAATAATATTAAAGATGGCCAAGAGATTATTATCACTCCTCTGCCTCTTTATCATATTTTCTCACTGACAGCGAATTGCTTAATCTTCAACTCAGTTGGAGCACTTAATGTTTTAATAACAAACCCAAGAGATATTCCTGGATTTGTTAAAGAGTTATCTAAATGGAAATTTTCAGCTTTTACAGGAGTTAATACTTTATTTAACGCTTTAGTAAATAATCCAGATTTTCAAGCATTAGATTTTTCACATCTTAAAGTTGCTCTTGGTGGTGGTATGGCCGTGCAACGTGCCGTTGCGGATAAGTGGAAGAAAGTAACAGGGGTTCCTTTAATTGAGGCCTATGGACTTACAGAGACTTCACCTGCAGCGTGTATTAATCCAATGACTCTTAAGGATTATAACGGGAAAATCGGTCTTCCTATTCCATCGACAGATGTTGTTATTAAAGATGATGATGGTAAGACTTTAGAACAAGGCGAAACAGGAGAGATTTGTATCAAGGGACCTCAGGTTATGAAGGGGTACTACAATCGTCCAGAAGAAACGGCTTCTGTTATGACAGATGATGGTTTTTTTAGAACAGGGGATATCGCATTTATGGATAGTGACGGATATTTCAAAATCGTTGATAGAAAAAAAGATATGATTCTTGTGTCGGGCTTTAATGTTTATCCTAATGAAGTGGAAGATGTTATTGCAACAAATACTAAAGTATTAGAAGTGGCGGCAGTTGGAGTTCCAGATGAAAAGTCTGGTGAAATAGTAAAGGTTTTCGTAGTGAAGAAAGATACTTCTTTAACTGTTGATGAGTTAAAATCTTTTTGTAAGGAAAACTTGACTGGCTATAAGGTCCCAAAACTTTACGAGTTTAGAGAAGATCTTCCAAAGACAAATGTGGGAAAGATTTTAAGACGAGAACTTAGAGGGCAGTAAGGACTAATTTAAATTGTAGTATATAAGAAGGGACCGATAGAGTCCCTTTTTTTTGATTAAGTTTATCATCTTAAGATGATGCAGAAGAATAAACCTTAAGCCCTCTAGACCACAAGAAAAGATACACGGGCCACGCTAGAGCAGAAACTCCTAAAATATGCATTAAAATTGAAGTATCAAATTCTTCGAGAATAAGCCTTGCAGGGAATGAAATCATTAAGCAAAAAGGAAGGGCCGTGACAAGAAGAAGTCTTAGCATTCCTTTATAAATTCTATCTGGCCTTTCAATCGAATGGATTAAAATCCAATAAAGGTTTCCAAAACCTCGAGGGGAACCTGTCCAAAAAACCGGGAAGTAGAAGATCATATTAAGCATATAGTAGAGAGTTGCCCCATTAAAAATAAGAATAGTGTACAGTACTATTTGCCACCAGTTAAAGCCTCCTGGGTAGGTGGCCAAGGCCCAAGCGTAAACTCCAATAGCAACAAGAAAATTGACAAAGCTATTGGCGGAAAAATCTCTTAAGGAAACAAAGAATAATGTTGATACGGGCCTGGTTAAATAAATATCTAAGTCGCCTTTATTTACAAAGACTGGAAACCACCACATATTATTAGCGAAAATACTCATAACGATTGAATCCAGTAGTAAGTTACCTGCAATAAAGACGATGGCCTGCTCATGACTCCAGCCTCCAATACTATCAGAGTGGAGGTAGAGAACTTCAAAGAAGGCAAAACTTATAAAATAATAATTTAAATCCATGAATATTCGAAAAAAGAAGTCGACTCTAAATTGCATGGCCTTAGAGAAAGAAAATCTTAAAAAATAAAGATAGAGCCTTAGGTATCTTATATGCCAACTCCTGTATAATGGTATTTCCCTCTATTCCAAATAATAAGAAAAATTCCAAAAAAGAGTAGGGACCATGAGCAAATAATAAGAGTATTTTGAATAAAAAACTCCATTGTATACTGGTTCATAAAAACTTTAAGTGGAAAAGTAATAATATAAGGAAAGGGGGTATAGACCAGAGCATCTTGGGCCCACTGAGGGTAAAAAGATATAGGGATGAGAGTTCCTCCTAAAAAATTAGTAGTCATTCTTAATAGCACCATTAATGACCAAATAAACTCTGCCCAAAAAGAAACGCTTTCTAAGATACAGGACATAATAAAATAAAGAGAGCTGGATAAAAACATTGCAATACAGCCAAAAAAATATGAACTCCACGGGATTTCAGTAAAGGTTGTGGGTGTAAAAACTAGGTAGGTGATAAGAAAAATAAAGAATATTTGAAAAGTATGGAACATGGAGTGAACCATATAAGTGAGATACTTGAATCGGAAAATAGAAATAGGATAGACAATAAACTTATTTAAACTGCCCTCATAAATCTCTCGAGAAAGAAAGCCAATATCTTCACCTAACATGGATTTAGCAACCAGAACAACAGTGAGGTAGTACTGAATAAAGCTATTAATATCATACCCTCCCATGTGAGTAATGCCTTTGTATTCAAAGATAGCTGTCCATAACGAGTATGATAAGAGTGTTTGAAAGATGATAAGACCCACTTGATTGATCCAGAAGTCTGAACGATAGGCCATGATTTTTCGCAGTTCCATAGAAATAATTGTCAGAGGTAACTTTAAGTTATTCAAGATTAACCTTTCACCATAATTTTCTCTACCAGATCCGCAATATCTGCATTCTCAATATTAAGGTCTTGGACTGGAAGTTTTGATAAGGCCTTCTCGCAAGTAAGAGCTACATTATCTTTTGGAGTTTTAATTTTGATAATCCCTTCTTGGAAACTAATAATATTACCCAGCTCTTTTGCAATAATTGTGACAGCATTCATATCCCATTCATCTTGCTTGAGGTTAATCGTTATAATTTTTTCAGGTGCATGGTTCCTACGAATATCTTCCAGTAGCCCATTATAAACGACTGAGCCTTCTCTGATGATAACCACTTTTTTACAAAGTTTTTCTATATCTTCCATGTAGTGAGAAGTGAGAATCATGGCAGGCTTAAACTCTTTTTGGTAATTGAGTAGAAAATGCCTAATGGCCTTTTGGGCCGTTAAGTCGAGTCCAATTGTGGGTTCATCGAGATAGACAACTCTTGGGTTGTGAAGAAGGGCTGCCATCAGCTCAATCTTCATTCTTTCGCCAAGAGAGAGTTTTCTTACCTGAGTTCTTAGTAGGTCTTTAACTCCTAGTGAGTCAGCGAGAAATTCAATATTCTTTTTATAAGTACTTTCTGGTATTTGATAAATCTCTTTAAGCAGTAAAAAGCTATCCAATGCTGGCAAGTCCCACCAAACTTGTGCTTTTTGTCCCATAATAAGGGCCACTTGAGAGCGGAGAGTATTATTTCTATCCCAAGGATTGTATCCCAAAACGCGGGCTTCGCCTTCTGTTGCATGGATAATACCAGAGAGGATTTTTACTAGTGTTGTTTTTCCTGCACCATTAGAACCAATCAGTCCTAATATTTCCCCCTCATTCACATTAAGGCTGACTCCTTTGAGGGCATCCTTAGTAATATATTCTCTATTAAATAAAGATTTAAGAGAGCCTTTAAGACCAGGTTCTTTTACAGATACTTTAAAACTTTTTTTAATGTTTTTTACTTCAATCATAGGATGGCCAATATTATCGATAGTTGGTTTAATTTACTTTTTGAACGAGAATTCCTTTCAGATAATTTCCTTCTGAAAATCCTTCGGATTTAGGACAGTCTTCACCTAGTTCATAGTTCTCTACAATCCTATACTTATTTTTACTAGATTTTAAGCTTTCAATGACTGTTTGTTCGAATTTTTTATATTTTACGCTATGGGTATTAAGATATAAAAGCAGATGGCCATTTTGCTTAAGACGTTGGTCCATTTCGCGCAAATATTGTTTATAAAAATCAATACTCTTTTTCCTTTTCCCTTTAACTGAGTATGAGCTAGGAGGGTCACAGATGATGAGATCAAATCTCTCTTCATTTTGTTGGAAATATTTTTCACAAGGTTGATGAATTAAAGTGTGTTTGCTGCGATTAAAAAAACTTAGCGAAATATTCTCTTCAAGGGTATTTAAAACTTTTTTAAATGAATCAACTGAGACGATTTCATTGGCCCCTTTGAATTCTGCAAATAGGGAAAAGGCACCCGTATAACAAAAAAGATTTAAGACCTTCTTACTTTTAAAGAGCTCATTTTTAAGAGTATTTCTAATGGATGACATATCTGTGTAAACGCCATAATCATAGCTTTCGCCTAAAAATGTTTTCATTTTATAATTGTATTCTTGTACAAAGTTTTCTTTTACTTCTCCCCAACATAGTTCAGGCTTCTCTTGTTTCGAATAGCTAATACTTCTTTCATGATAAAAGACACTTTCCACTTGAAAAAACTGAGTTTGGATAAACTCAACAATCATACTTTTAAATTTAGTCCAATAAAAAGCACTGGTTTGGATGATATAGTTATGATTAAGTTTTATAATATTTAATCCTGGAAGTTCGTCTATTTCACCAAAGACTAAATAGTAGTGATTTCTGTATTTATCAATTTCGAGAGTCTTTCTTTTTTTACATGCAATTTGTAATCTGGAAAGAATACTTTCCTCCAAGTTGAAAGGAATATTTGCTTTTTTGGTCCAGAGTCTGGCCTTAACCTTATTATGAGTTGGGTCATGCAAAAAGAAACCAATAGCTTTTTTATTATCCAGCCCAATAAACTCAAAGGTGTCTGCTGGTATTTTCTCTGTGAATTCATCTTTAATTACCCAAAAATGGCCCTTGGAAATTTCTCTAGCAGTTGCGGGGTGTAGTGGGTATTGGGGGATATTCATAAATGAAAAACTATTGGTAAAGCTCTTGAATTTGGTTCTGAGTTTTATCTAAAAGTTGTAATAATTGGTTAGTAAACTGAAAAGGGTCTTCTAGTAGTGAATTTAGCTCAAGTTCGCTAATCAAGTCTTCAACCTCTTCAGATGGTTTGCTATTAAAAGGGTCATAATTTTGGCAAATAAAGTCTAGCTTTGCCTTATAAATCTTGAGTTGTTCAAGGTTATGATCCATTACTTAATCCTTAGGAGGTTTCATTGCTGAATGTCACTTATCTACCGATTAAAGTCAATATTTCGCTATGAAATTTTTGCTATACATTATATTTGTTACGATTCTTTCATACCTTTATTCAATGGCAAGAGGTGTCAATAGAAAGCAGGTCAACACAGAAGTCGATTTTGGCACGTTCTTAAGCCAAATTCTTATTAGTGCTCCTTCGCAAATAGGGCAGACCAAGGTTCCTGACTATCCTTTTTTTGGTGAACTTGTGAGCTATATCTTGGACTTAGGTCGTAAAACGGGAGCAAGACCAATTGAAGCTTTGAGGAAAATTAAAAAATCTTTTATGAAAGAGGAGATATTCAAAAAGCGAGTCAAAAAGATTGTGCTTGAGGGGTATATTCAATTTTTTCTTATAACTTCCATGACTTGGGCCATGATATTTTCGACCGAGTATTTAGAGATAGTCAAAATTGACTCAAGCTTTAAGTTTATTATTCTTCTTTTACAGGCAAGTGCTTACTGTCTTTATTATCCCGTGTTTTGTTATTTTAAAAATTTAAAGGTGAGCTTTATTTGTTCATTTTTAAAAAAACTCTATATTTTTCAGATTAATACCCAATCCTCACTTCCACTTAAAAAGGCCTATGAGCAATCAAAATTAAAGAGCAGTTTTAAGCAGAACCCAAGAAGATTTAAGATCTATCTCAATCGTTTAGAGAGTCTTATTTCAAACTTCCAACGCAGAGGAGGGCAAATTCAAGAGGAGTTAGAAAACTTAAAAGAAGAGCTTTGGAATGAGTATTCACTTATCTTGGAAGAGCTTGAAAAAGTAAGTCAGGTTTTAAAACTGAGTCTTATTTTTACTCTCTTATTGCCGTCTTATTTTATCTATCTCTACGCACTGATAGACTCTTTTATACTATAGCGCATTATCCTTTGCGCATTTGAGTGAACTTTGGTTAAATGCCTTAAAATTTCACTCTTAAAGGAGTCTTATGGACAAGCAAGTCATTTTTTCTTTAAACCGCTGTGGGAAAGTTTATCCCGGCAAAAAGCAAGTTTTAAAAGATATCTCAATCTCTTTTTACTATGGTGCAAAGATAGGAATCTTGGGTCTTAATGGGGCCGGTAAATCGACACTACTTAGAATTATCGCAGGGATTGATACTGACTTTAATGGAGAGTTACATATTTCAAAAGGTTATAGGGTTGGCTACTTAGAGCAAGAGCCCCAGCTTGATCCTGATAAAACAGTGATGGATATTGTTAAAGAAGGTGCTCAAGAGACTGTTGATCTACTTACTGAATTTGATGAATTAAATGCTAAGTTTGCAGAACCCATGAGTGATGATGAAATGAATGCTCTCTTAGAAAAACAAGGTAAATTACAAGATAAACTAGATGCGGCCAATGCTTGGGATTTAGATAGCAGACTTGAGCTTGCTATGGACTCTTTAAGATGTCCTCCTAGTGAACAAAAAATTGGAGTCTTATCTGGTGGGGAAAAAAGAAGGGTGGCCCTTTGTCGTCTGCTTTTACAAGAACCGGAAATTCTTCTGTTGGATGAACCTACAAACCACCTTGATGCTGAAACAGTCTTTTGGTTAGAAAGACATCTACAAAATTATAAGGGAACAGTTATTGCTATTACCCACGATAGGTATTTTTTAGATAATGTTGCGGGATGGATTCTAGAGCTTGATAGAGGTAAAGGAATTCCTTGGGAAGGCAATTACTCTTCTTGGCTAGAGCAAAAACAAAAAAGAATGGCCCAAGAACAGAAAGAGCAATCTAAAATGCAAAAGGCCATGGCACGTGAGCTTGAATTTATTAAAAGTTCACAAAAGGCCAGACAGGCAAAGGGTAAGGCCCGGGTTGCGAATTATGAAAAGATGCTTGAAAACTCTAAAATTGAAAAAACAGGAGAGACTCGCGCTTTGTGGATTCCACCTGGACCAAGACTTGGAAATAATGTCATTAACTTTGAAAACGTAACTAAGGCCTTTGGAGATAAGGTTCTTTATGAAAACATGAGTTTTAAATTACCTCCTGGTGGAATTGTTGGAGTTATTGGAGCAAACGGTGCTGGTAAGACAACCATGTTTAAAATGATAGCGGGCCAAGAAAAACCTGATTCAGGAGAAATTACATTTGGAGAAACTGTTAAATTTGCCTATGTCGATCAAGGGCGTTTGATGGATTCAGACAAAACTGTTTTAGATGAAATTGCCAATAATGGAGATGTTTTAAATATTGGTGGTAAGGAAGTAAACTCTCGTGCCTATATTTCTAAATTTAACTTTTCAGGAGATGACCATCACAAAAAAGTGGGAGAGTTATCTGGTGGTGAGAGAAATAGAGTCCATCTTGCAAAGATGTTAACAGAAGAGTTTAACGTTCTTATGCTGGATGAGCCGACCAACGATTTAGATATTAATACCCTGAGAGCATTAGAGGAGGCATTAGAAGACTATGCTGGTTGTGCAGTTATTATTTCCCATGATAGGTATTTTCTAGACCGTCTTGCCACTCATATCCTGGCCTTTGAAGGCGAAGGAAATGTTATATGGTTTGAAGGCAACTTCGAGGATTATCTTGAAGATAAAAAACGCAGACTTGGAGAAGATTCTCTTACGCCTAAGCGATTGAAGTATAAGAGACTAACTCGGGCCTAATATTGTCAATTGATTCAAAGTATATATGGGGTCCTTCAGACCCCACTACTTTAATCACTTCATTCACCTTTTTATTTTCCATATGGACAATATAGTCAACATTCTTACAAATGAGTCCGAGAACTAACTCATAAGTCATCTCTTTTGATTCAGAGAATAAGTTAAATAATAAGGCCATACGGTGGAGAGTATCTTCCGCATTATTGGCATGGATAGAGGAGAGAATACCTTGATGTCCACTATTCATGGCAAGAACAAAAGGCACAATTTCATGAGAGCGGATTTCTCCGAGAATGATTCTTTCTGGACTCATTCGGAGGGCATAAGCACAATAATCTTTAAGCGTTGAGTTTTCATTTTGTAACAAATGAGTGAAGTAAGGGCTTTCAGTATAAAGTTCATGAGTATCTTCTAAAATACATAAATGTTTCTTTTCATCAATCAGTGAAAGTAAGAGTTTTAAAAAAGATGTTTTCCCTGATGCGGTTGAACCTGAAATAATGATATTTTTTTTACTTCTTATTATTTCTTCGAAAAAAGATTTTTGTACTGGAGATATTCCATAGTCTTGGAATTGGAAATTCGATTTCTGTAACACTCTTAAAAATAGCTTAGAGTTTTTCGTCGCACTAATACATTCATGAGTGAGTGTGGCCCTTAATTTCATATTGTTTTTGTTAAAGGTAAAGCTAACAAAAGGATTAAGTTGATTCCATTTTTGCTCATTAACTAAAGTCATGATTTCAAGGGAGAGTTGAAAGTCCTCTGGTTCCAAATCAATACGAAGGGTTTCATTTTCTTTGTTATTTTTGTGAATGGTGACATTTTGATAGTTATGAAAATGAATCTCTAACATGTCAGAAGAGAGTAGTGAATAAATATAACCTACTTCGAATACATTCTTATACCAAGTATGTATTTGCTCACGTTGAGTATTGTTAAGCTCATCAAACTCAAGTAAGAGTTCATCTAAGTCAATAATATGGCCGTGGGAGAGGGCCTGGGTTGAAACTTGATAGCATTTTTGTCTTAAATTATTCATCAGTTACTACTTTTATATATCCATATATATGTTTAAAGTTGTCAGTTCTATTGGAAGAGCGAAAAATCCTTCCAAGCAGAGGGATTTCGTTCAAAAAAGGTATGCCAGCTTTTGATTCGGCCTGGCTTCTAAAAGCAATTTTAAATAAAGTAGTGGGTTTATTTAAAGGAACGAGTAAAGTCGCAGATTCTTTTGAGCCTTGGATATTCTGAGCATCGGGGGAAGTTAATTCATTAGTATAAGTGAGTGAATAGCCTTCTTTGAGTTTGGTCATTTTCACTTTAACTCTGAGGCCTGCAAACTTCCATAGAGTTTGAGAGATAATAGAGACTTGATTTGAATTGTTTACTCCCTGATAGGGAATTTCAGAACCGACTCGAATGGTGGCTTCTTGCTCTAATTGCATGGTTATTTCAGGCTCTGCCAGTGTTGAAACATTGATACTATTCTCAGATAAGGAGAGAATATTATTTTCAATGAGGGCGCGTAATCCTTTGTCAAATAAATCACCAAGGCTGGCATTAATTTTATGGGCACCAAATGAGAACTCTTCGCCGTCAAGTCTTTCAAATTGCACAAACTTTAATTTAACCTTAAGGTTCCGGTGATTATCCTTGATATCAGTGTGAATAAATTGGATGAAATAGTTATCTGTTAGAAATTTAATTTTTGGCTTAAGATTTTTGTCACCAGAATTTAAAAGGCAATTAATGGTAAGCATCTCATCTTCACAAGAGATATCATAAAAACCGATACCCATTATTTGTTCGTAAGCTTTTGCAATAAGTTCATTTCGTAACTTATTTGAAAAGTAAGATTGGACAAATAAAGAGTTTTTAAATTTCTGCTCCAGTTTTTTTAAAAGTAGATATTGGCCAAGCTCATTAATTTCACCTTTAGTAATAAAGAGGTTTCCCTTAAGCTCATGAGGGATTTTTTGGGAACTGAGAATTTCTTCAAGTTGCTGGTTTTTTAATTGGGAGCGTTTATCTAAGACATAGATATGGTAGACCTGCTTTTTCCCTTTTTCCCACAGGATGAGGTCACTAAAGCCTACCGCCTTACCTTTTATGAGGAACTGGCCTTTTGATTCGATATATTTGTGGGAGAGGATATCTTTATTACCAATAGAGAATTGACCTAATTTCAATAGCTTAATGCTTTGTTGCTCTCCTTTTGCCAGGAAAATACTCTCAGCGGCCACTAAATCCGAGCTAGGTAGTAAAATTGAAGTAAGGATTAATAAAATTTTGACATACCTGTTCATGAAAGATAAATATATGGGTCTATCTTTGCTAGATGAGGTTAATAACATGGGTTCAAGAACTAAAAAGACACGTATTATTCGTAAGAACAAAGTAAAAAGTGCAGGAAAAAAGAGAAAAGCCGAGAATAAAAATAAAGGCACAACTCCAAAATTTGCGGTACACGAAAGTAAGTAATTCATAAAGCTTTCCATTATATTTGTGAGAAGATCTTAAACGATCTTCTCATTTTTTTTTGATCTACATATAAAATTCTAAATCCACCTTTCACATCTAGACAGAAATGAGCGATGCCATTTTTCTTTGTATCTTTGCATGAGTTCGTTTTTTTATAGGTAATAAGTGATTTGGGGATTTTGTAATTCTCTTCTAAGACTGTGGCCAAGTTTTTAAGGTCATGCTCCTTTACGTAACTCACCTGAATAACTTGGGCATGAGATAAACCTAGCAATAGAGTAAAAATAATTAAACTAAAACGAAACATCTTGAACTCCACTTTGTGACAAATATTCTTTGGGATAAACTTCAAATTCATAATTTTTCTTGAAGAAGAAACTTAACAGATTATCAGGAACTTCAATCACTATCATTTGAAACTCTTTTTCATCACTTTGGAACGATTGCTGTGCTTCTGTGATTGATAGCATAAATATTCCTTGTGCGGATGTGTTGGATTGAGGGTCATGGATGAGAATTTCTTTTTGAGGAACAAATGGTGTTTTAAGTTTTGCTTTAATCATAATTTTTGAGAAATTTTCCCGAGGCATTAATACTCCTTCGTCAGCTGATGGAATAAAAAGAAAGTAGAAGATTAAATTAGAAAATAAGATGAGAATTGTGATTCTAATAAAAGGAAGTATTTTATTATTTGATTTCATTCCACTTCCTTTGAAATTTTTGGCTACTTAAATTGTATTGTTTATTGAAATGAATTTGCATGAAACAAATAAGACAAATGAAACTATTGATAATAAAAAGCCATAAAAAAACTTCTAAAATGGCAGTTCCTTTGCTTGATAAGAGCTTTGGATTTCTCTTTCTTTGAAAGAGTATTTTCCAATAATGAGATTTGTATCTTTTTTGAAAATGCATTTCCAACTCTTTTGCTTCTTTATTGTAGGACCTTCGTTTTTTCGTTTAAATTTCACCCAAAAATGTTCATAGGGGATTGAACTTAATATTCCACTGCATATAGGAATTGGACATTTTTTTCGAAACTGATTAATAAATTTTTGCATATGTGAAATGAGCAACATATTTTGATAATAGATGGCCATTTTAATAAGAATTTTTGTTACGACTTTTACTCCAGTAAAGCCTGGAATATAGGAGAGATAGCCTGTGATTTCCCCAGTTTCCAAGAATATGTTGATGTGCTCCACTTCTTTTATGAGCTTTTTTGTTTGGTGATCAAATTTCTTCACGCATAAATACATGTGATAATTCTTATTTGTTTCAATGAGCTTTTTCTTGTGCCAATAGGCCAGTGACAAACAGGCAAAGCTTAATAAAAACAAAATAAGGAAGCCAAAAAAGAAAAGACTGCCTTTATTATTTTTGACCATTGAATTTTTCATTTAAATTAAAACTTAGGTTTATAACATTTTGCTTAGAAAGCATGATTTTAGCTTTTTGATTTGAGATATTGAAGACATTGAAATAACAGATGCGGCTTTTCTTTATGGATGAGTTTTGAGAAAGAGAGAACTTTAAGTTTGATGAAACTTTCGTAAGAGAGTTTGAAGTACAAATACTATATTGATAGATTTTTAAAAATACAAAACAGCTCATTAAAAGGAGAGCCGTTCCAAAAAGGCCCGTCAAAATTCTCATTATTACGCCTAACTATCTATTTTTATGTTTTTAACAATCATTGTCTTCATGTATTCCACTCTTTTTTGCAGAACTTTTCCAAACTGACTAACGGTCACCAGGCAGAAAATACCAATGAGTGTGGCCAGAATAATATATTCCATAATTCCTTGACCTTTTTGATTGCTTATTAATTTCTTTTGCATAAAAGCTCCTATAATGCGGTTTAGACAGACTCTTAATGAATAATTGATCTTGAGTAAAGAAGGACAGAACTAATGAGTTTTGAAATAAAATTAATTCATTTTTGAAAAATGCATTTATTTAAATTCAGGCCCTTGCGACAAGTCTTGGCCCAGATTAAAATTATTTATATGGAAGACAAAAGTAAAGTTTTTGTATTTGACAGAATTGAAGTTATTGTCATTTTTCTTTTCATGGTAGTACTTGCCGTGACTTGCTTCACTCTTGGTGTGAGTATCGGAAAGAAGTATGCCATTAGAACTGCAGGAATTACCGAAGGTGATGAGCGAGAGGTTATTCTTAAGTCACAGCAAGAAGAATATGTAGATGATGTCATTGAACAGAATAAGAACGATGTTATTGAAGAAAAAGTTGAAACAGCTCCAGGTGGAAAGAATGCTCAACTTACAGATAAGGCCATAAATCGACTTAGTGAAGAGTTTGAAGAGCTTGAAAAGTCTCCAGAAGAAGTATTAGGGGCCGTAAAAAAAGAAGAAGTGGTTGTTGCAGAGCCAGAGATAGAGCAAAAACCAGCGGAAAGTCCGTTGATAGGGAAGTTTACTATTCAACTGGGATCTTACCAAAATCTAGAGGATGCCAAGAGTTTTGCTGATGGTTTTACCATTAGAGGCTATAACCCCCTTATTAATGAAGTTGAAATATCTGGTAAAGGGATTTGGTATAGAGTAAGTCTGGGGATTTTTGAAACTGTGACTTCTGCTAAAGATTATATTAAAAAAGAAAGCTCACTTTTCCAGGGCCAAGACTACGTTATCACTGATATTAAGTAGTTATTAACTAGGGCAAGGGTAAGTATTCATTACTCTATCAAAAACGCTGTCGATTTCATTTAAATAGATTTTTTTAATTTCTTTAGGTTCTAGCTTAGGCATACCTTTCACATCAATCCCTTTTTCTTTGGAAAAACGTATGACGTTCTCAGAAAAATCAGTCGGATTTTTTGATTCGAAAGCTGCTTTTTGAACTATTTCATAAAACTCTTCCCGAGTTCCCTTGTATGAGCGTAATAAGGTATGAAGGAAGTAGCTTGAAAGGTAAGTGAAGTTATTGGTGACTTTATTTTCAATATGTTCTTTATGAACCACGAGATTATCAATGGTCTTTCTTAAACGCCTAATAGAGTAAAAGAGAAGCCCTAAATGATCAGGCAGATACATTCTTTCAGTTGAAGAGTGAGAGATATCTCTTTCGTGCCATAAAGGAATATTTTCATGCGCAATATCTAAGTGGGAGCGGATCATTCTGGCCATTCCTGAAAGATTCTCACCTGAGATGGGGTTTTTCTTATGAGGCATAGTAGAAGATCCCTTTTGGCCCTTAGAGAAACCTTCATGAACTTCTTGAATATCGGAGTGATGTAAGTGGCGGATTTCAACACATAGTCTTTCTATCGCACTAGCTGTTAGCGCATTATTAGAGACCATTTTTGCAATATAATCACGGGGAATAACCTGAGTTGAAACGGGCTCTGCCCTAAGTCCAAGTTTGGCCAGGGCCTTACTTTCAATATCTGTAGTGAGAATACAATAATTCCCCACAGCACCAGACAATTGTCCGGTAATACCATTCTCATAAAATTCTTTAAACTCAACATATCTACGAGAAAATTCAGCATAAGAATTTAAAAATTTCTGACCAAAACTTTGAGGCTCTGCGAACATTCCGTGGCTTCTTCCCATGCAGATAAGATCTTTATGCTCAAGTGCTTTTTTCTTAAGAGAGCGCAGCAGTTCTTCAAATTCTGGTAGTATGAGTTTAAGTGATTCTTTAATTTGAAGATTAACAGCGGTATCAATAATATCTGAAGAAGTGACTCCGTAGTGGAAGAATTTACCAACTTCGGAGTCAAATTTTTCTGTAATAGAAGTGCAAAAAGCAATAAGGTCGTGATGGGTAATAGCCTCTATTTCATTGATCCTATCGACATCAATGTCAGCCCCTTCTTTAATTTGCTCAGCGATTCCTTTAGGGGTAACACCTTCTTCTTCCAGAGTTTGAAGCAGAGCAAGCTCTACCTTAAGGTAAGTCTTAAATTTATAAGTATCAGTCCAAAGATGAGAGATTTCTGGGCAATCATAGCGAGGTATCATACAAGCTCCTTAAAAGTGCTTGAATCTTACCACTAGAAATTCACTTCTTAAAGGTTGATGCCGGGGCAACCACTTCTTACGATATTTTCTTCCATTTCTTTAATTCTTAAAATGGACTCATTGTAGGACATTTCCAGCTTCTTTTTGGATGAGCCTAGTTTGCCGCGCGCTGTATCTCTGTAATCAGGCGTTATTTTTAGTAATCTCTTACTTCTTTCAATAAGCGATTTATAACGCTGCTTGATTGTCACTTTAGAGTTTCTTTCTCTAATAAGATCCTTACACCTGATGCTAATCATGGGATCCTCTAAAATAGCATCAGAGGATAGGGCGCAAAAAGAAATGAGAGTTAAGAGTAAAACTGTCTTCATAGAAATATTTTAACATAAAAACCTCGCTTTTTCGCTGCGTTAAGTAGTGACTTAAAGCTTATTGCGTTAAAGAATATTGAATGACTAAAAAACTCATTCTTATTCCCGCTCGTTACGCATCAACCCGTTTCCCAGGCAAACCGTTGGCCATGATTGCAGGGAAATCAATGATTCAAAGAGTTTATGAGAATGCCGCGCAGACAGGATTTGAATGTGCTGTTGTAACAGATGATAAGAGAATCGAGGAACACTTAAAAACTCTTGGAGCAAATGTTATTCGCATTGATGATGATGTTCCTTCTGGAACAGAAAGAATTGGGCTTGCCTACAAAAGAAACTTTCTTGATTTTGATATCATTATAAATGTGCAAGGTGATGAACCCTTGCTTCCACCTGAGGATATTAAGGCCTTGGCCAAATTCCATGAAGGTTCTAACTTTGATGTCGCAACGCTGGTAAGAAAAAGAGAGGATTCAGAAAAAGAGAATCCAAACGTAGTAAAAGTAAAGTTTGATGCTCAAACAAAATTTTGTGAATCTTTTTCCAGAAAGTCTTTTGACGAAAACCCAACGTGGTTTCAACATATTGGGGTCTATTCTTATAAACCTGAAGTTCTTAATTTCTATTTGGACTCAGAGCAATCAGAAAATGAAAAAAGAGAAAGACTAGAACAGTTAAGAGCACAGGATAAGGGTTATCGCTACGGGGCCTTGGTGACGACTTATGAATCGATTGGTGTTGATACTCCAGAGGATTTAGATAAAGTTCAATCCCTTTTTTCTTAAGCTTTTTCTTCTAATCTTCTATTTGCCAGGGTATAGTCAAAGAAAACACACATTTTTTTTTATACGCAGCGGAAGGTAAGGATGAAACGATCTAAAGGTACAAAGAAGTACATTTTTATTACTGGTGGTGTATCAAGCTCACTAGGAAAAGGTCTGGCAGCAGCGTCACTTGCGGCCCTTCTCGAAAGACGAGGAATTAAACTCAACATGCTTAAGATGGATCCCTATATAAATGTGGATCCGGGCACCATGTCTCCTACTCAGCATGGGGAAGTTTTTGTGACTGATGATGGGGCAGAAACGGATTTAGATTTAGGGCATTATGAGAGATTTACTTCTCTGACTCTTTCGAAGAAAAATAATTTCACAACCGGCCAAGTTTATCAGCAGGTCATTGATAATGAGCGTGAAGGGAAATATTTAGGAAAAACGGTTCAAGTTGTTCCCCATATTACAAATGAAATTAAAAGAAGAATTCATGTAGCAGCAGAAGATAGTGATCTTCTTATTGCTGAAATTGGTGGAACGGTAGGGGATATTGAATCACTTCCTTTCATGGAATCAATTCGTCAGTTTGCCTATGATGTGGGCAGCGAGAATGTTTGTTTTATTCACTTGGTCCTTATTCCTTATCTGGCAGCTGCCGGAGAGTTAAAAACAAAACCAGCTCAACACTCGGTGAAAGATTTAACTTCTCTTGGACTATTTCCGCAGATTATTTTATGTCGTGCTGATAGAGAAATTGAGCAGTCAGCGTTAGATAAAATCTCTCTTTTCTGTAATGTTTCCAAAGGAAATGTTTTTCAATCAATTGATTTAGATTCTATTTATAAAGTGCCATTAGAATTTCACAAGCAAGGATTAGATGAAAGAGTAACCGAGATTTTAGGTATTTGGTGTGCTCGGCCTGATATTAAAGTACTTGAGAAAGTTGTTTATAATCAAGATAATCCTCTTAAGACGGTTAATATTGGAGTGGTTGGAAAATATACTGACTTAATAGAGTCTTATAAGTCACTTGATGAGGCGTTGAGGCATGGAGCGATTGCAAACCAAGTAAAGCTAGCTCTTACCTATATTGATTCAGAAGATATCGAAAAAGGGCAAACCAAAGAATTAGATAAAGTTCATGGTATTTTAATTCCAGGCGGTTTCGGAGAACGTGGAACAGAAGGTAAGATTGATGCAATCAAATACGCTCGTGAAAATAAAGTGCCTTTCTTTGGAATTTGCCTTGGGCTTCAAATGGCCGTTATTGAATACGCTCGAAATATTGCAGGAATAAAAGAAGCCACTTCCCAAGAGTTTTCTAATAAGGGTGAATTTGTTATCCACTACATGGAAGGGCAAACCAAAGATGGTGCTAAAGGTGGCAATATGAGGCTTGGTGCTTACGATTGTACACTTGAAAGAAAAACTCTTGCTCATAAAATTTATGGAGATGAGAATATTTCAGAACGCCATCGTCACCGCTTAGAAGTCAATAATGATTTTATTAATATTTTAAAAGACAAAGGACTAAGTTTTTCAGGGATAAATGAAAAGTTAAATTTAGTAGAGGTTATCGAATTAAGCGATCACCCTTATTTTATTGCTTGTCAGTATCACCCTGAATTTAAGTCACGTCCTTTTAATCCGCATCCACTTTTTAAGTCTTTTGTGGAAGCAGCTTCTGACTTAGTGAGAGAATCATGATGGATTTTTTTATAGGGCCCTGTGTACTTGAAAGTGAAGAGCTTGCTATGACTGTGGCAGAGCGAGTTAAGAAAGACTTAGAAGAATTTAAATCTGATATAACTCTACATTTTAAGGGAAGTTTTGATAAGGCCAATCGTAGTGCTATTGATTCTTACCGAGGACCTGGACTTGAAGAGGGACTTCGAATATTAGAGAAAGTTTCGAAAGAATTTGATTTACCAACTATTACTGATTTCCACCATCCCGAGCAAGCTGAAGCTGTGGCCCAAGCGGTGGGAACATTACAAGTTCCAGCTTTTCTTTGCCGTCAGACTGACATGATTTTAGCAGGGGCAGAAGCTTGTAAGAAATATGGCAGGCAACTTAAAGTCAAAAAAGGTCAGTTCTTATCTCCTGAGGAAACTCAAAATATTGTGGATAAGGCCTTAAATTTTTTACCACTTAATAAAATTCTCTTAACTGAACGAGGAACAAGCTTTGGTTACAATAATTTAGTCGTTGATATGGCCAGCTTTCAAATTATGAAAAGCTTTGGTGTGAGAACCATTCATGACGCCACTCATTGCGCTCAAAGACCAGGGGGTCTAGGTAAGGCAACCGGAGGTAAACGTGAACAGATTTTTACTCTCGCTAAGGCCGCAGTAGCTGCAGGTGCAGATGGAATCTTTATGGAGGCCCATCCTAATCCAGAGAAAGCGTTATCAGATGCGACGACGCAAATCCCTCTTGGGGACGTTAAGAAGATAGTGTCCAAATTATTAGAAATAAAAAGAGTTGTTAATGAATAATAGAGATTTTGATATAAGAACCCAACTTCCTCCATTGAAAGAAAAACTTTCTAAAATTAAAGTGGCCCTTTTTGATGTGGATGGAGTCTTAACCGATGGTAGGCTTTATTTTCAAGGAGAAGAAGTCGGCTTTAATCGTTTTTTTCATGCTTCTGATGGTTTTGGCTTAAAGCTTCTTAAGCAAGCAGGTCTTAAGGTGGGAATTATTACTGGTGGAGATAGTGTTGGGGTTTTAAAGCGCTTTTCTTTACTGGGCCTGGATTATATGAAGATGGGCAATGAAGACAAACGAGAGGCCTATAATGAAGTTAAACAAGCTTCTGGAGCTCAAGATGATGAGATTCTTTTTATGGGAGATGAACTATTTGATTTCCCTCTGATGAAGAAAGCTGGTTTTAGCGCAACTGTACCCCATGCCCCAATAGAGTTAAGAGAGTATGCTGACTATGTTTCATTTAAAGAAGGTGGAATGGGTGCTGCTCGTGAGGTCATTGATCTTATTCTTTATGCCAAAGAATTTACTCCTCAAATTGAGGAATTTTAAACTTAAGTAAATGCCTAAGGAATACATTCTTTTTTAATTCCCTTGCTTTAAGTTTGTATTGAGATCCCTTTTTTTATATGTTTGAAATTTTTCGGTACCCATATTACTGAAACTTGTTACTACATTCACTAAGTTTAGATATCCAAGTATCAATGGCATTTACCTTTTCGATATCAAGCCAATTGGTTGAATGAGATTTGAAATCTCTTAATTCTTGAAGCAGTAGTTTTTCATAAAAAATTTCTCCGTAAAAATCAATGTTTACTGATCTTGCCATTTGTGGGGTTCCTGAGATTCGGGCCACAATTGTTTTTGCTTTAGCTTTATGCACTTTATATTTTAAATTTGGATGATTGCTCTCCATATCATCGAAAAAAGAAGAGATTTTCTCTAGGTTAGGATGAATGTCACCAATAAAGAGAGAATAGATGAAATTAACATCAATAGTTTTGTATTTTGTCTCTAGAATAAGGTCTAAAAAGAGATTGGCCAGGTAAGGGTCATGGATATTGTCTACCAAGAATTTCACAACTTCTCTTACTTGCACATTAATTTCTGATGTGGCCGAACTCATTGTTTTTTTGATTAATTTAATAGCAGCAGTGGGATTATGACCATAGTGCTTTTCTATGACTTCGCTTAGAGTCATTGCTTTTACACTTGCATATTTATAACGGTGACCATGGCCATTGACTCCATTGATATAACCATTTGTGAAAGCTTCACTTAGTTCGACTCTTTTTTCTGACTCACGTATTAATTGTTGAATATTGTTTTTGGTGTGAACAAACTTAGTGAAACCAATAGGCTCACTAAAAAAGAGATCAGTGAGAAGTTTATTATGATGTTTATAAGGAAAACTATTTAAATAACCATCTAGAACAACATCTACGTAGAGGTCACTAATTTCTTTATGGAATATAGCTTCCAGGAGAATAAGAGAGCCAATCCCTTCTCTTTTATTTATAATGAAATTATAAAATTGATAAATTTCTTTAACTCCAAAATCGTTAGTATTTTGAGTCGTGATGTTTGTTTTGAATATTGGACCTGAGTCAAACCCTGTCCAACCAGACTGATGAGTTGAATTTCCAACTTGAACAATTTTAGGTGTTCTCGTACTTGCTTCCATTGTCATAATTTGAGAAGAGGATTGTCTTTCTTTTAGTATTTTACTAAAATAAACAACAACTGTTTTTTTGAAGGCATCATCATTTGCAAACTTCGATTCACCAATAGCATTTAAATAGAGATTTTTTAAGAAATTAGATTCCATACATTCAAACACTTTAATTGAGAATTTATGAGTATATGCTTCATTTATAACAAAATGAGCGGCACTAGAGCTAAATGATCGTACATCAGTAAATATATTCATTATCTTGGAGATAATGGGGGACATATTGGGGTGAGAAAAATCTACAAGCTCTTTGAATGCTTGGGGCGCATTTTGTGTTCTAAAATGTGACCTTATCTGCTTCTCTAGAAAATCAGTAACTGCAAAGTTTTTGATAAGCTCTTGTTTTATAGTAGGAATACTTAGATCTGCTGCTTGGGTAAGTTGTAAAGTTGTTGCTAAGATTATAGCTAGTTGGAGTTTCATATGGCCTGCCTAGTCAATTTATTTAGAATTACAAGATAGTAGAAAAATCCGCTCTGTGTCAATGCGAAGGCGCTAGGATGTAATTTATACTTATTTCATGGAAGCCACTGCTAACCGAATTGGTTTGGATATACGTGAGTAATCTCCCGTACGTGATGATAAAATTATGAGCTATTTGATTTCCCTCTGATGAAGAAAGCTGGCTTTAGTGCAACAGAACAGTTCCTCATGCTCCAATAGAGTTAAGAGAATATGCCGATTATGCTTTATTTAAAGAAGGTGGAATAGGTGCGGCCCGTGAAGTGATTGACCTCATTCTTTATGCTAAAGAATATAATCCTTATATTGAAGAATTCTAAATTTTAACCTTAAGAAAATAAGTAAGAGTTGTATTTTTATTCAATACTTTTTCTTCAAGTCTTTCTTGAGCTTTATCTCTATTTTTTACTCTTGAAACTTCCGCGTAATCATTAACATTTTTATCAATATGGAGAGAACAACTGCTTTTCAAAGCAAAAAATCTAAATAATCGACCTTCTTCTTCAGCACAAAGGATTTCTTTTCCTGATTCAGTTATATAAATAATTTGCCTGACCTTTTTTTTTATCTTTGTAAGCTTGTTCTCAATTAGATTTGAATTTTTATAAGTTTTTGTTTTGATTACCCTTCGTTTTTTTACAACTTTTAACCGAAATTCTTCAGGAAGTCTTACTCCATTCCAAGGAATAATATTATCAAAACTTCCACTTTCGATACTTGGATTAGCATCAGGAAGAATGACTTCTGAAATAATATCGTTATTTCTATCAACTTTTAGATAAAGTATTGGCGCTAAGTACTGGTTAGCTTCAAAGGCGCTAATATTTCCAATGACAAATTTTTTTTCAACTTGTGCCAAACAAGCTGTTGAAAATGAGAGGTAGGCTGCTAGTAATACTAAGTATTTCATAAAGCTCCAATGGCAATTATTAATTCATATACCCCTGTGCGTTATGAAATGCGAGATAAAAAATAAAACCTTGGTATTTTTACATTTAATCATTGAGTTGAGCTGTATTTTTAGAGCTTTATCTCATCTTTTTTCTGTAGGCATTGACCATGGCCCTCTTTTCTATAGAATGCGGGCATATTTAATAAAGGTTTTTGTTCATGAGTCTGCATAGATTTACTCTGCTTATTATTTTTCTTTTAGTTGTAAATCCTGTTTTTTCGAAAACAGTTTTTTTGGTATCAAGTGAATTAGACAAAATTCAAGGTTCAGGTGGGCTTAAGATTGCCACTTGGGGGCAGGCCTTAGGGCTTATTGAAAATGGGCATGAGGCCAAAGTAATTATGCCTGCTTATACTAAAGTTCTGAATAATCTCGATAATTACACCGGTATTAAAAAATCTGAAACATTTGTTGTTAATTTAGGCCATCAAAATGAAGTTCATGCTTCTTTTAGAGTTATTGAGTTTGAACACCCCCAGGATAAAAGAGTTAAAGTTCAAATGGTTGAACATAGACCTGCGCAGGGGTACTCAAACTATTTTGAAAACAATATAGAGGAATTCACTTACACAATACATGAAAGCCCCGGAGAGTCTTTTGGTTTTTTTGCAAAAGCATGGGTTCAGTTTTTATCTCAAACAAATGATTCAATACAGCCCGATTTTATTTTTCTAGAAGATCATCATTCTGGCTTTTTTGCACCTTTTTTGGAAATGAGAAAAGAGTCCATATTGCATGGGAATTTGAAAGGTAAAATTCCTCATATTATTTCACAGGTTCACAATGCTCAATACCAAGGAATTTATTCAAACTACTTACTAAGTTGGTTAGGGATAAATTCTAAGTTTCACTCTGCCATGATGATGGGGGATAGTATAAATGCATTAAAATCGGCAGTAGAGCTTTCTGACTTTACACATTTTGTATCCTCCAACTATATGAAGGAAGTGATGGATAGTCGATTTGGGGCCGGTAATGAATCCATTTATCAGCGCAAGGCACGAGAGTTTAGAACAGGAGGGAACTTAAATGGTATTGATACAAAACAATGGGACCCAAGCTTAATTGATAAAAATTACCAAAGCGTCTTGCCTTTTTCTTTTAGTGCTGATGAGCAATTAAATAAGGATATGGGGCGAGCGAACTTACTAAACAAATACTTTCCAGACAGCTATGGAGAAAATACGCAAATTATTACTCTCACATCTCGAATCGCGAAACAAAAGGGATTTGAGTATTTTTGGGGGGCCGATGGATTTATTGAAAGAGTCATTCATGACCCTGAAATTGATTTTAAGTTTCTTATAACGGGAGATGCTTACAATGATAGCTCAGAGGGAGTTTATTTTAGAAACAAGCTTATTGAATTAAGTGATCGGTTTCCCCATTAAGTAAAATATTTTCCTTTTAGTGACAATTTAGAGAAAGAGTTTATTTATTATTCAAATATTTATTTTCAAGGCTCAATCTTTGAACCAAGTGGACAGTCTCAAATGATGGCCCAGAATGTGGGGACAATACCGGTACTGTCTAATGTCGGCGGGCACTCAGATTCTGTCACTATTGGAGAAACAGGATTTCTCTTTGATATTATCTATCATGATGATGGGAGAGTTAACTATACTCAAACTTCAATTCGGGCCCATAAAGCACTTAACCAAGCTTACCAAGTTTGGCTCGACAAAAATAGGCTGCATGACTTTAGAAAAAATATGATGCTTAAGCCTAAGGGGTGGAAAGAAGTCGTCTCTGGTGGAATTATTCAAGTGATGAAATACGTAGATTCTCAGGGGCCGGAACAACTTCAAGGGAAGAGGTTTGAGCGAATTATTCCCGTGAGTGAGCTGCTTAAGGAAATAAAGTTAAATTGTAGTTATTTATTTTGAGCTTGCCTTAATTATCCGGTCAAGAATGGCCGCCCAGCCTGGATTATAAAAATGTTTAGTTAAACAAATAAAGAGAATAGGAGATTTTTCAGATCCTTCTCTTAGTTTTGAATATAACTGTCTCGCTGCAATTTCAGGCTTATCACCTAGTTTTATTTCAAAGGCTCCAGTAGGCGCCTCTTGGCCTTCTTCTATCAGATAAAAAGGGCTTTTCGGTTGATAATGATCTTCCATTTGTCCTGGTGCCACTGGGCTTGTTTGTTCGTGTACCTTTACACTTTCTCCTAGGCAAACTTGTAACATCTCTTTGGTAATCATTCCTGGTCTATAAATACAAACTTCATTTTCAAAAATACCAATGACTGTTGATTCAATTCCTACTTCACTTTCTCCTCCATCAACCACTTCAACTTGTGCATCAAACTCATCAATAACATGGCCAGGTCTAGTGGGAGAGGTCATCTTAAACTTATTAGCACTAGGAGCAGCAAGTGGAATATTAAGCTTTCTTAGTATTTCAAGAGCAATAGGGTGATTTGGGCATCGAATACCGACTCTATTAAGTCCAGAAGTAATCAAAGGATTCACTGAATCAGATTTAGGTAGCACCATTGTTAATGGCCCGGGCCAAAAGTTTTCTGCTAATTTTTGTGCGAGTTCATTCCAATTTGAAGTAAGAGTCTTGGCCTGCTCAATACTGGCCACATGGACAATGAGAGGATCGAACAAAGGTCTTTGTTTGATTTCAAAAATTTTTCGAAGTGCAATTTCAGAATCAATTCTACCGGCGAGTCCATAAACGGTCTCAGTCGGTATAGCAACAACTTGTTCTTCTTTTAAAAGTAAAATAGCTTTTTCTGCATCAATCATCATTTATTAAAATGCTAGAGGGGAGTTAGTTTTTCTTTCTATAATTATCAATGACTCCATAACCTTTAAACTCACCATTTTTAAAATAAGTTTGAAAGGGGAGACCTTGGTCTGTAATCGCCTCTAGGCTTCCATGAACAAATACCTTATCTTCACCAAAAAGGTCCAGGAAATAGCGATAGTTTTCATTTTTTTTATAAAATTTAGTAAGAAAGGCTTTTAATTTTTTTAAATTCATGGTGCCTTTTTCTCGAACACCACTTATATAGTCATAGAAGAGATTTCCAGTACTTTTTACGCAGGCCTTTTTCCCTACCCTCCAGCGACGAAGATATCTTCTCCTATATGATTCACTGGCATATTTTCTAGCTTGAGAACTACTCATACCACAATTTTTTGCAATGGTATAAAAGACTTTTGAGTCAGAGAGATGGTGAAAATAGTAAAGCCCTTCCTTTTGAACACGCACCATACTTTCAAATGAAACAGGACTTTCTAATTTCTTATCTTTGATAAGTTGTGAATACTCTCTCCCCAAGGGTGTATAGCGTTCTAGAAAATAGCGAGCTTTTTTATTGAAAAATTTTTTCTTATGAACTTTTGCCGCTTGATATTGATGAGTAATAAGAATAGAGAATTTTTCTTCATCATCGACGATCATATCATTTTCTTTTTTATTTGATTCATATTCAATATCAATGGATTTGAGAGAAAGTGAATTATTTCTTACTGCCACATCAAAATCAAGTTTTTGATTTATAAATACGCTAAAAAGTTTACTGAAAAAACTTTGTACCACTTTAATATTTTCACTATGGTGGTTGAAGAATGTTTTGCTTTCATCACCTTTAACAATACGAACATAGTCAGTATCAGTTCTTTTCATTTTTGAGATAGTCAGAATTCCGTAACGAGAAGTAAGGTTTTCACTGAGCCTTTCTTCGTGACCTACGACACGATCTGTGAAAAAATCAATATCTATAAATTTTCCTTTAAGCAGTTTTTTGAACTCCTTAGAATAGCTTCCCTTCGCCGTAATTTGAGGAATATCTTCCCAGTAAAATTTGAGATGATTTTTTTGAGATTGTTCTAACTCATAGGTCAGTTCAGCACTCAAGAGTGTCAGTTTTAAAATATTAAAAAAATCAAGTTGAACCGAAGCCGCAGCCCCAACGGCTTTTGATTTTATATTCTCTGTTGTGACCCTTAAAAATTCATCTTTATCTCGCGGGTCTTCAATTCCCAGAGATTGAATGCTGACCTTACTTGTTTTAGAAAAGGCCATGTGGGCCCCTGCAGAAAAAGAAAAACCATAAACGGGAGGAGTGGTTACAATACCTCCTGCTCTGAAGGAGAAGTAGTCTTCCATCATTAATATTTCATCTTGAGGGAGGTCCGCTATTTTATTAGGATTAAAATAAATAAATGGCATAAATAGCTTCGAGAAATCTGCCATAATACCAGAGGCAAATGAGGATGAAAAATGATAGGTGCTATAAACTCTTTGCCAAGTGACTCCAGCAAAAGCACTGATGACTCCTGCATCTATTGCAATAAGGTTTTCTTGGCTTAGTTTATTCAGAAAAGTAGTCGCATCAATTGAAATCACAAATGTGTCATGGACGATCCATCTTTCTGAATTAAAAAGATCTGGAGAGAGTTGCCTATTTACACCAATTGAAAATGTGCCAGCTGGTTTTTCCCAAGAAAAGCCTGAGAAATTCTCAACACCACCACCAAAGTCTTGTTTATGTTTAAGCAGTGTTTGGGCCTGCGTTTTTCCTATATCATCATAACTTCCTTTAAGCATATCAATGATTTTTTTAAATAAGAGTGAGTTTTCAAATGGAGATGGAGCTTCTTCTTTTGTTGATTTTGAAAATCCTTCTTGAATAATTTTTCTTCCAAAAATTTTGTCATAAAGCGCATCATCAATACCTAAGCTTACAGATGACTCCATCACTCTCTTTGTTTGAGAGTTCTCACTTTGGTCTTTCTGCTTAAGTAGACCTTTGAGCTTAAAATGCTTAAATTCAGTTGAAAATGCGCTTGAAGCCGTTGAAATAACGAAGATTAAGCTAATAAATAATTTCATGACATCCTTGGCAAATTGATCTAGCTTTCCTATAAATCCATAAGGTATTTATCGGATTCCATAGGACCAAAGTTGATTACATTCGACGGTCATAACATGATGATATTATTGACCTTTGCAAATTATTAAAGGGAACAAAAATGATCGGAAAATCAAAAGATGAGCTGGATAAATTTAAAGCTCTACTAGATGATACATACGCCTGGCCTGATTATTATCGATTTAAGTTTATTGTTAAGTCAGAAAACAAAGACGATCTATTAGATAAATTACCCAATGGAAGTGTGGAAGAGAAGGATTCTAAGAAGGGAAATTATGTGAGTATAACACTCAGGGTTTTGGTTTACTCTTCTGACGAGGTATTATCTGTCTATGAAACAGCTTCCCAAATTGAGGGTATAATAAGCTTATGACTTATAGTGCGGCAATAGTTATAGGGGCAGGAGCTTTTGGTACTTCCATCGCTTCAGTTCTTTGTAAAAACTTTGAAAAGGTCTTTATTAAAGTTCGTTCAGATGATGTTTATGAAAGCATCAAGAATGAAAAGGAAAATACCGTTTACTTAAAGGGCCTAACTCTTCCTGATAATCTTATTCCGGCCCTTGAATGGGATGAGCTCAATGAATATTTAAAAGATGCGAAAGTTGAAGTGATTATTTCAGGCCTTCCAACACCTGCCATACGTTCATACTTTAGAGAAAATAAAGATTTTTTTATGCCTTTTCTTGAACGAGATGTCCCCTTGGTAAATTTAGCGAAAGGGATTGATACTGAAACGCTTGAGTTACCAGATGATCTTTTCTACGATATTTTTCCTCAAAAATTTCGTGATAATTTTCTCTTTTTATCAGGGCCCTCATTTGCCAAAGAAATTATTGATGAACAAGTAACTCTCGTTTCAGTAGCAGGAAGAAATCCTGTCTTTCTCAATAAATTTATGGGGATGATGCATACAGATTATTTTAAAGTACTCGCGACATACGACATTAAGGGCCTTCTGCTTGGTGGGGCCTTAAAAAACCCACTGGCCATTGCTGCAGGGATTATTGAAGGCCTGGGTTATAATCATAACACTCGGGCCGCGCTTATTACTCGTGGAATTGTAGAGATGCTTCGGTTTGGAAAAGTCTTTAACGCCAGACCTGAGACATTTTATGGCCTAAGTGGAATGGGTGATCTCATTCTTACTACCACGGGAGGGCTTTCTCGTAATAAGCAATTTGGGCTAGAGCTTGCTAAAGGAAGAAAACCTCTTGATATTATCCAATCCCAAAGAAAAACAGTAGAAGGCTATAAGACAACTCAGGCCGCTTATGATCTGGCCAATAATTTCCAAATACATACTCGTATTATCCACGGCCTCTACGAAGTCCTTTACAATGAACTTGCTGCTAAAGAAGTTATAAATGGACTGATGAAGCTTCCAAGTACATTTGAAGATTGATGAACAAAATTAAAGCGAGTCTTGAATTTTGCCAATGGAGATAGTTTCTCCCAGGTATTTTATTTCTCCATCCTTTGTTTTTACAAAATAGGCGGGAACCCCAACAGCGCCATAGCTTTTGAGAAACTTGGTGATCTTATCATCTCTTTTGGTCCAGTCAGCTTTCATAAGTTTTAAATTATTTTCTTCAGCAAATTTATAAAATGATCCGGTGTCTAAAACAAGTTTTTTATTCACTTTGCAAGTGAGGCACCACTGGGCGGTAAAATCTACAAAGACAGGCCCATTTTTATTTTCTTTCATTTTCTCATGAGACCATGTTTCCCATTTTCCGGTTGAAGCGTAGGCCATACTCTGGTCGGAAGGTTGTAAAATAATTTTGTTATTTATTACAACATAGCTAAAAACAAGAAGAGGAAGCAGTAAAAAAGCAAGCTTCGTGATAAGACTTTTTCCCATTTTTTGATAAAAATAAATGCCAAAAAAGATAAAAATAAGCAAAAGATTCAAATGCATATTCAGAATACGGCCTTCAACTAAATTGAGTAAAACATCATAAAGCCAAGCACAGGTAATAAGCAGGGTGAGTCCCAAAAAGTTTTTGAGTTTTTCCATCCATGCACCAGGTTTGGGCAGGAAAGAGATTAGTTTAGGGAAGATGGCCGTAATGATAAAAGGTGAACTTAGGCCAAGTCCAATAAGAGTAAAAATAAGAAAAACATTAAGCCCATTTGTCGTAAAGGCAAAAGTGAGGGCGGATCCCAAAAAAGGAGCACTACATGGAGTGGAAAGAATGGTGGCCAAAACTCCAGACATAAAGTCTCCGAAAAATCCTTCCTTCATCTGAGTATTGCCAATAACTTTTCCACCAGGAGTTACAAATTCAAATAACCCAAATA